>CALCJG010000426.1 GCA_937967705.1 uncultured Spirochaetia bacterium | reverse complement strand
TGCCCTTCGTTCATCTTCAGGTATGGGCCCCGCAGATACCCGTGCGCGCTATCTCCTGGAAAAAGGTGCGGATTATCTCGTTTTTGAGCGCGAGGAGGATTGTAAACCTTTCCCGGGAAAATCTCTCTTTCAGAATAGCGTCTAAATTTCGATGGATCCTCTTGCATTAAACAACCCCGGAACAACTATTCTCGCAATGGGCAATGACGCCATCGTCCGCGGGGGATTGGAGGCAGGTCTTGGATATTTCAGCACCTATCCCGGAACGCCTGCCTCGGAAATTGGCGAGGGCTATTTCAGATTAAAAAAACATTTTCCTCACATCCATGCAGAATTCAGCGTTAACGAACACGTAGCCGCCCATGGAGCCCAGGGTGCAAGCTGGGCCAACATCCGGTCGATGGTGACCATGAAGCATGTAGGCATGAATGTAGCCGCCGAAGTCCTGCATTTCGCCGGTTATACCGGCGTCAGAGCTGGATTCGTCGTGGTGATAGGATCAGATCCTGGCGCCACGAGTTCTACCTCCGAACAGGATGACCGATGGTATTCCCTGCATACCCATCTCCCCATCCTGGAGCCTTCCACAATACAGGAAGCCAAGGACTATACCATACAGGCCTTTCACCTGAGTGAAAAATATGATCTCCCCGTAATTATCAACGCACCTTCCAAGCTATGCCATAATATCGGTTCGCTGGTTCTGGGTGAACTTCCAACAGAGATTCCTGTAAAAGGAAATTTCGAACGCAATCCTACCCGATACATCAATCTCTTTGCCGGATCTGTGGCCAATCACAGAAGAGCGGTGGAGAATGCACATCGGCTTTCCCTGGAAGCTTCCTCCCTTGGACTAAACCGTATCCTCCCGGGATCAGGCAGGGTGGGTTTCGTCTCTTCAAGCATCAACTATCTTTATCTTCTGGAAGCGCTTGAAATTCTCGGAATCAAGGATGCGCCGGTCCTGAAAATCGGCATGAGCTATCCCTTGAACAGCGACGAGATCTGCTCATTCGCAAAGAACCTGGATAGGGTCTATGTTGTGGAAGACCTTGAAGGATTTCTGGAATATCAGATAAAGAAAATCCTCTATGACACTGAAGTTAAAATTCCTATTATCGGTAAACAGAATTTCCCGGAATATGGGGAACTCGATCCTGATATTATAACAGAAATCCTGTCAACCGAGTTCAAGATGACCATGCCTGCCCGTATTACCCGATCCCTGGAACTTTCCCGGGAGTTAACCGGGGACATACCTCCACGGCAGGGGGCTTTCTGTATAGGATGTCCTCACAGGGCAACTCTTTACTCGATTATCAAAGCAACTGACCGCAAAGTCATTTTTGCCGGCGACATCGGATGTTACACACTCTCATGTCTTCCCCCTTTCCGCGCCTTCGACTGGGTCACCTGCATGAACTGCGGTGTGGGGATCGCCCAGGGAATGCTGCAGAAACTGGAGGGGGAAGACATTTTATCATACGTTGGGGACTCAACCTTTTTCCATTCCGGAATTCCAAACCTCATTAATGCTGTAGAACAGAATGCCAGCCTCGTACTGGTCATACTGGACAACAAATGGGTTGCCATGACCGGACATCAACCCAGCCCGACAACGGACAGAGCCCTCAATGATGAAAAACTCCGTCCTGTCGATCTCAAAGGACTTATAAAGTCCCTGGGTATCAGCTACATCAGAACAATCAACCCTTCCAATGTAAAGGCCTCCATTGTCACGATCAAGGACGCCATCAATCACCGGGAGGGTGTACGGGTAATCATATCAGAACAGGAGTGCGCCCTGCAGCACCTTCGCCGGATCAAGATCCACCGACCGGAGTATGAAGTCCATTATCAAATAGATCCGGAAAGGTGTCAGAAGTGTGATGAATGCTATAAGGATCTGGGATGTCCCGCGATTCGGAAAAAGGAAGATGGAGCGGATTTCCATTATTACATAGAAGAAACCGCCTGCATCAATTGCGGGACCTGTCATGACCTATGTCTCAACTCCGCCATAACCAGGGTCGAGATTAAAAGGAATCCACAAATACCCGGAAAAGCGAGGGTCCTATGATCCGCTATGATATTCTTCTCTGCGGGATTGGAGGGCAGGGTGTCATCTCCCTCGGGACCATTCTTAAGCTTTCAGCGATCAAGGACGGTTTGATGGTCATAGGCGCCGAGAGGAGGGGAGGTGCTCAAAGAGAGGGGGTCGTTACCTCCAATGTTCGCTACAGAGGCTTTAAGCAGGGAGAGGAACAGAACGAACGCAGCTTTGCCGGTTCAGGTCTGATACCTCTGGCTGGTGCTGACATGATGATAGCCATGGAACCCCTGGAAGCGCTCCGTCATGCCCGCTATCTCAATGAAAATTCCGTGGTAATCATAAACGATTTCCCCCTTATGCCCGTATCCGTCCGCATGGGAAATTATTCTTATCCTGAGACAGAAGAAATCTATAACCGTTTGAGGAAGTTTACAAATAAGGTTCATGTTTTTAACATCGATGAAATCTCAAAAAAGAACTTCCATACCTTGCGGCAGGTAAACACCTTGTCTCTGGGGTTGGCCTTTGCACTGGGGGAATTACCGGTATCCGACCAATCTCTTCTGGATACGATTCAAAAACAGTTTCCCGATTTTAATGCGAATAAAAGAGCTTTCGAACTGGGTATGGAAATAGCCGGATATTCATAAAACTCTATTCTCTTATATCCCTGCCCCTGTCATATCTATTCAAACTTTCAACTTTTACCTTGATAAACCATATTGGAGGATTAAAGAGCCCTCTTGAAAGATAATAGTCCGGTCTTTTAATGATATCCACCAATGAAACCTGGATAAAGGATGGGATGAAATCCTGACTTAGACCAGTAATCAAGGATTGGGGTGTGATAATGATCCCGTATGGGGCACTCGATTTCTTTCTGATAGAGATCCCCAGGGGGAAATAATACCCTCCTCGTTTTTCCATCCAATCCAGATCTTCTTTATTGGAAACCTGGACCCATAGGGATACCTTTCCGTCGGACAATAATACACGACCTGCTAATGCAGATTTTCCAACACCACCAGAATCAATACCCCCTCCGGCCCTGAGGAGAAGTTCCTGAATATTGTTCTCAACCGGATAAAACTTGATAAGCTTCTCAGTATGAACTCTGGAATAAAACTGCTCCATATTATACGGATGAACAGTGTATTTTTTTTCATCTAAAAACACCTCATCCAAAAAGCCCCTGGGTTTCCGCCTGCTCCCACTGCCGGCAAGACGGTCGAACAATCCCTCGCGCCATTCACCCGGATCCCCATCCGACCTGAAAACTCTTCCCGCCTCCATGTATATATCCGTTCTGTTCCCCTTTATATCAAAGGCTTTCTGATGATAAGCAGCATTGAAAAACCGTCCCCTGCTGATGGATGAGATATCCTGGAGAATCTCCCTTCCCTTCGTATTCACCTGACCGAGGGCCAAAGTATTGACTCGAATTCTCATTCCCTTGGCCTTCAAGGCATAACTTTCCAAAACACCACCCTTTCTGATCTGTGTATTGGTGATGATTAAAATCACCTTATCCGCCTGACGCCGCCATTTGATACTTCTCAGCGCCACATTGAAGGCATTGGCCACATTTTGTTCCCGATTATTTCCCCTTGGGGACCATTTTTCCACGATCAGGTTCATCGCTGGGGAAGAAGTAATGGGAGTCACTGACAGGTATGTTTTGTACGCATCTGAGAATGGCAAAACATACAACCGCGTATCCCTGCTCCAGTCTCCAGACATGGCCCGAACCGTGCTCTTAATCCCTTCCCGGACATCAGACCATTCCCTAGAGACATAGTAAGAGAGATCCACAAGCAATACCCCATCAAACGGTTTTTCCTCCTTTCGGCTCTTTCTCTTGTTGGGATGCAGGATAAAGATATCCGATATCTCTTTTTCCGCCAGCTTGTAGAGATTTTTCGCACTTACCCGGGCTTTCCCTACGACACGCTTTTCTCTGACTGAGTAAAGAAAGCTCTCCGATATATATCCCCTCCTTGTCTTGTAAAGAGTCCCCAGCAGTACATGGTCGAGGTAACGGGTCTTTCCTAGTAATTGCAAATGCTCATCGGTTATAGTTCCCTGAGGGTCCAAAGCATGACGACGGAAATCCGCCTCGACATCCCGGGGTGAGTAGATTTCCAAGCCCTTTTTTACAAGTGTTGCCAGCGATAACAGCCTGGCATATTCCCACGAAATTTGTTCATTAAATTCCGTTGAAGGGTTATCAATTCGATAAGGGAAAACAGCAATTTCACTAAAGGCAGGGAAGGGAAGGATAATAATACTTATAAGGAAAGAAAGGATGCCAGTTCTCATTTTAACACATCCTTTTATGTCTTCCAAATTGATTAATTAACAATCGACAAGCCATCGTAAAGGTGTTTTCCCCTCATAAAGTACTCTTCGCCTTTACCGGAAGCTACATAGCAGGCACCGCCTATTCGGGAACCGTCCGGGATTTTACAATCCTTGCCGATCAGGGTTATACTGCTGAAAATAGATCGAGGAAAATCATTGTTTTTAAGTTGTTCATAATCAGAGCCCACAATACAATGATTCCCGATGTTGGGATATTCATATTCCTGCTGAAAATTCATCCGTTCATCAACTATGGTTCGAGTAATACGGGTTCCGTCCCCTATACGGGCAAAGGGGAGAACAATGGAATCCTGCACAATAGATTTCTCTCCGATGTAAACACCGGGATAAATAATAGAATTGATGATGGTCCCGTGTACATCACATCCATCAGACACAAAAGAACTCCTGATTTTCGCATGCATACCCACACGCGCATATCCTTCAACTAGGATCTGACTTTCGAGTTTGAGTTCCCTAAAGAGCAGATTAAAAAATTCCGGATTCCTTAAAATCTCCATGTTGATGGCATAAAAATCAGGGATATTTCTCAACGGCCAGTAATAGACATCAAATTCCTCAGTAGCGATGCCGGTATGCAATTGCAGATTGATGATCATTTCGAAAAAGTTCGGGGAATTCCGCTTTTCCTCAATGGCAGTATTGACCACATCAAGCAGCAGTTTCTGATTGGAAACGAGTATGGTATTGGCAAGGCTGGCCGAATCGGCAAATTTCAGTTTGAAGAGAACAGCGTCGCTTCCAATTTTGAAATAGTGCTCCATCATCTCTTTGAAGTTGATGATCGAAGGATTATCCCCGTTATAAAGAATGTAATACCCAGTATTGGAATCAATAATCAGGGAATACAACGTGTTGATGTCCGAAGACTGTTTGGAAACGACCTTTATGCGGGGAAAATTTTCTTCCGTGAAAGGACCGTAATTTTCCACGTAGTTTTCCAGATCATCATCGTAGTCATTAAAGATGATGGTTCTTCTGGCATTGGAAAAGAAGGAATTTCGTATGGTAAAGTCCACCACGCGGAATCGTCCACCGAAGGGCAGCATGTATTTGGACCGATTATCCACAAGGGAGAGAAGATTATGCTTCTTGACTCCCGGATATGATATGATGGTTACATCTTCCATTTAATATTCTTTTATCAGGAAATTGATCAGGTAAAGGCTATGAATTATAACTCCAGCCTTCCCAGCATAATGAAGGAATAATCCAATAAAATGCAATAAAAAAATCGGCCGGCAGGACGGATATAAGGTTAACTTAATTATTCTTGACATATAAAATTTACAACTCTATATTCAATACAATAATTCATTTAGATTCATAACATTTTACAAATAGTTCTTATGAAATATTTCTCGAAGATTATCTCTCTGACATAATGGAAACAGATATGAAACTGAAGAAAATGTGGCTTTTCCTATTTATCATAATGGTAATAACCATTATCGCCTGTTCAGAAGATAAAACAAAAATTAAATTTAAAATTATATGTACTGGGTCTTCGACATCCAATTCCTTTACTGGCTATTATATAGCTGATGGGGGAGATACGATTAGTTTTAGTGCTAATCCAGAATATGACAAAGAATTAGAAAACATAGACTTTCTTGAAATCAGTGCAACGAAGTCTCAACCAGACGCTGCAATTACTATTAAAATCTATCGAGACGATACCCGAGTAAAATATTCAAACCTTGATGCAAATTATAAACCCGATGGAACAAATGTACAAAACACATTAACCTTGGATTACCGTGTCGGTGAAGAAAATACTGACACTGACACAACAGATTCGGGATCTTAATCCACTAATATCATACCTTCAAAGATAGTAACCATGCTCAATTACGAAATACAAGACGCCACCAGGACGCTAACTATTGCTCGTTCTCTAAATAGTTACTCCCCTCCCTTCAAGATCATCGGCAATTACAATCTGATCGATAACGGGATCGATCCCGAGGCCACGGTACAGATCGAAGCCAATGGTCGATACATCCACGAAGCCTCCACGGGCAACGGACCCGTAGACGCTCTGGCCAAAGTTCTGAAAAAAGCCCTGATCCCGCTCTTTCCGGAAATCGAGAAAGTTAAACTCATCGATTACAGGGCCAATATACTCGATGCCCGACGCGGTACCAGCACTGATGTTGAGGTGACCATTATCTTTACAGACGGAGAAGTCGTCTGGAAGGTCTATTCACTCTCCGAGAATATCAACGCAGCGTCCTTTCTGGTTTTACTCGACGGCTTCGAGTACGCAATTTTAAAATCCCAACCCCGATAGCCCTTCAGACTGTTTTTACCTCAAAACCCATGAGTATGATGTCGTCGTCTATCTTGGGTACCTGTCCAAAATGTTTCACTTCATCGATTACGGCATCCAGTGTCTCCTTGAGACCTTCGCGATGCGAACGCCTAAACAGGGCAATAAGCCCATCATCAAACCCGATAATCTCTTTTTCCTCATTCTCTACTTCAGGTATCCCATCGGTCATGAGAAAAACCCTGTCCCCTTTTGTCAGTTTTATTTTTGATGTTTGATACCGCTGATCATCGAACATGCCTATGATAGTCCCGTTGTTCTTCAAAAGAGAGAAGGAATCCTCATTCGCTCTGTAAAGAATCGGGTAGGGGTGACCACCGTTAGAGAAGCTGTAGACTACCTGATCCTTATCCCCATTCACCTGGAAAAGACCGTATATGGCCGTAACGAAATAGGAAGGCATCTCCTCAACGAGAAGCTTGTTTAAATGAGTTATATACTCATCAGGATTATAACCGTAGATTCGGCAAATCCTATCTGTCGCCGACTTTACCAGTGATAAGAACAGGGCCGCTGATACCCCATGTCCGGAGACATCTCCAATAAAAACAGAAAGGGTCCTTTCATCCAGGGGTAATAGGGAATAATAATCGCCCCCAATTTTGTCCAGAGGATGGAATCTATAATCAACATTGAGAAAATCCATCTCCGGAATCTTCCTGGAAAGTAAGGTCTTCTGAATAAGCTGTGCCAGCTTCAAATCCTTTTCCATGATTTCATTTCTCTTTCTCAAGGCTTCCTCCGCCAGCTTTTTTTCAGTTATATCCTCTTTAACGGCAATATAATGGGTGATGATTCCCTTTTTGTTTTTCAGGGGAGATATTGACGCCTGCTCCCAGTAATAATCACCATTCTTCTTCCTGTTTCGTAATTCCCCCTTCCACTCGTGTCCTTTCGTGATAGTATTCCACAAATCCGCATAAAAATCCTTGCTGTGATATCCGGAATTGAGAATCCTCGTATTTTGATTCAATACCTCCGCCAGAGTATACCCCGTTAGATGGGTAAATTTGGGGTTAACATATTCAATCCTGCCACTACAATCCGTGATCACAACTGATGCGGGGCTCTGTTCCACAGCCCTGGACAATTTTCTCAGCTCTTCTTCCGATTGACGACGTTCCGATATATCAAGAATGAAGCCATGGAGCTTGCATATATCCCCCGCTTCATTTATTTGAACAGCACAGGTATTGGAAACCCATTTGACTGTTCCGTCCTTATGAATGATTCTATGTTCAATAGTATCTGATGATTTATGAAATATTATTTTTTCGATAAAGCTGTTTACACGTTTTTTGTCTTTATTATGAATCATGGAAAACCATAGATTCGGATCTGTTTCAAACTCTTCCTGATGATACCCGGTTATATCACGACATTTGGGGCTGTGATAGGTTGCCATGGCAACACCCTTATCATAAGTAACACTATAAATATACTCGTTAATATTGTGAACTAGTGTTCTATAGGTATCCTCACTCTTCTTTAATTCCTCCTCTTCAATCTTGATGGGTGATATGTCTTCAAGAATTGCCACAAAATGCGTCAATACCCCTTCCACATTGAGGATTGGTGAAACTGTCAACTCAATCCATAATTCACAACCATTTCTATGGGTATATCGAATCTCTTCCTTTTCATACCTCTTGGTCTGTATCATGTCCTGAATCCGTTTAAAATATGGACTTCCCATATTGGCCCCGACCAGGGCATCCAGACTTTCCCCTATAACCTCAATTTTTGTATATCCCGTCATTTCAGTAAATACCGCGTTTACATATTCAATATCACCCATTTCATCCGAGATAATGATCGCAACAGGCAACTGTTCTAGTGTATAAAGAAAACGTCCCAATTGCCCTTTGCGCCTTTTTGAATCAATGGCATAATAAAGAGATTTCTTAACGAGAGGTCTACTGATTTCATCCTGATAAATAGCATCATCAGCGCCCTCTTTCAGTATAAGAGGTATCATTGAATCGTTGCGGATTTCTGAAAAGAGGACAATGGACACCTCAGGAAGAGCCTGATGGAGAACCCTGAACTTTTCAAGAGCGGCCTGACCCTGATGGGAGATATTGAAGAGGATGAGATCACAATTTTGCGGGGTGATTTCGTTTAAAGCAGTTGATACGTTAGAGAAATAATTCCATTCAAATGGTCTGGTATTGTCCGATTTACTTAAATCAGATACAAAATGGTAGGCCTCTTCACTTCCTTCCAGAAAAAAAATTCGGAAACTGGTATGGTTCATCATACTCATTTCCTTCCTGTTATATTTATATCTTCTTTTTATCGTTTATAACTGATTAAAATATAGTACAGGAATAGAAAAATGTCAAACAACTATAACCCTGGTTATTTAACAGTCCTCCAATCAGATTGGGCTGCATCTATTGTCAAAAATAGCTGATCTCAATCCAGGACCCTTTCTCAATCCTCACCGATTTGTGGTCCCCCTTCAATGTCCAAAAGATCGGTCTTGATCCCCGTAATCTGGGATACCTTGTCGTTAAATTTCTCTGCCCGCCGCAAACATTCCCTGTATTTAGCTGAGGCATTATCAATGTGTTTCCCAACAAGGTTGAAATCCCGATAAAAAACCGAAAAGGTGTCCTGAACCCGTGATAGTTCTCCCATGATCATGCGTGCCTGCTGCTCAATTTTAAACCCCTTGAGACCATATACGATAGCCATGAGATAAGCATAAAAGCTATTGGGAGAGACGGGTATTACATGACGCTCGATCGCGTAATTGAATATCTCGTAATCCCGGTTTGTCAATGTGTCGTTTATAATGATCTCATAGAATACATTTTCTGCAGGTATATACATCATCGCAAAATCAAACGTTCCTTCATCCTGATTGATATACTTCACGGCTATTTCATCAATTCTTGCCTTCAAGCCCCGTATAAACTCCTTTTTAAACCTGTTTTTCTCCTCCTCCTTTTCCGATGATATCATCCTCTGGAAGCTTTCCAGAGGAAATTTGGAATCCACCGGGATTATGCCCTCTCCCAGCTTAATGACAGCATCCACCAGCGTGCCATTGCGGAACCGATATTGGATCTCATAATTCTTACTGGGGAAAATCTGCTTTAACAATTCTTCAAGGAGGTATTCCCCCAGATTTCCCCTCAACTTAGGCGCCTGGAGAATTGTTTGAAGGGAGGAGATATCTTTCCCGATCGCCTGGATATTCCTCGCTGTCTCTTCCAGGGATCCGAGTTTTTTATGTATCTCATTGATCACTACACCGGTATTGCTCAATTGTGAATTAATATTTGCCTGTGTTTTCGAAAGAACAGTATTTACTGAATTCGTGATAGAACCCAGTTGATCATTCATATTCTTTTGAGTTTGAGCAAAAAGTTCCTGCTGACTTCTCAGGGATAGATTTTGCATTTCCAGCTGCTTTGTTTTGAATTCAAAAAGCTGGTTCTTCATGTCGATGAGCTCCTGATTGAGGCCCATGTCCTTAACAGTAAAGGTTTTTACGATCAAAATGATCAAAGATACCGCAATGATAACCAGTAAAATCAAAATAATGGTATTCATGAAGCCTTCTCCATAAATTTATCTATCGATTTTCCACGAATTCGATCCCGCAATCCCCCCAGGGGTTTTTCCATCATTCTATGAATAAGCGCGGCGAAAATATTAATAAAAGGAAAAGATAAGAAGAACAGAATACCCCCTTGATGACTGTAGCGGGGTGGAATCATGCCCTGAAAAATCAGGATGATTACCAGCAATCCAACGAGCCAATGAATCAAATAAACTGGATAAGAAAGATCCCCCAGAAATTGATCGATCTTTAAAATGGCTTTTGGCACTTTTTCAACGGGAACTCGGCTCAAAAAAGCTACTATCACCGTAAGGAAAAGGAGATTAATGTAAAACGAAACAAGCCTTGGATCACCAAGAGACTCAGCAAAAATCAGATTACAAATATATCCCAGCAGCAATCCAAAAAATATCTTCGCATTGAAATCAAACTTTAAACCGTTTTCACTGCGATTCAAAACATAGAATAACAAAGCTCCGATACTAAAAGGAAGTGATGCTGCCTGCAAGGGCCGATAACGGGTACCCCAGGGCATATCAAAAGCAAGAACGAGTACAGTATATAGCAGACTCAGGGAAAACCAGAGCAAGGTTCTCTTATAGGTTTTTGCAAGGATCGGAATGAGTATATAGAACAAAAACTCGATATGCAAGGTCCAGGCCGGCGGTATTATCCTGACCCGACCCAGCTCTAAAAAAAATGTATTTCCAAGACCGAAAATAATCAGATTATAGATCCAATCCAGAGCATTGCTTGGAATTTCCATGGTATCTTTAAAAGTCTTACTTGTTACAGGGAAAGCGGCAATAACTATGATACTAGCCGCCATTATCAACCAGTATACCGGATAAATCCTTAAAAATCTGTTTTGTAAATAGGATTTGACGCCCTTTATTGTAAAGCCATAGGTTTCCTTCAGGATAAATGTCATCAGGTATCCGCTGAGTATATAAAAACCAAAAACTGCATATACTGCCGTCCAATTATTAAGTCCAGGCCACAGATGGACAAGAATAACTAGATTGGCTAAAAAATACCTCAATATACCGAATAACAAATCTACGCCCCCAATTATTTACAATGCTTCCATCATAATTATCACAATTATTCGTTAAAGAAGACCATGGGAATCATAATACCATTTTATAAAACTAATACGATTACAGCATAATTATATCAAATTCTTTCGAGATAATTATTGATCATCGAATACATATCCGCATTAAATACACAGCCTGATATATCATTGAAAGAAGGTTTTTAGATGAAGGTTCTCAATCCTCACCGAGATTGCAGATAAACAGCAATCTGTTCATTCAATTGATGAAGTTCATGAGCAGCCGCCTCAGCATAATCCATTCCAGGGGACTTCTTATATGCGTAATTGATGGCTGATGACGAATTTATACGATGTATCTGATAATTGCCGTTTTCTTTCAGGATATTAACGATCTCTCTAACGTCTCCCCCCTGACGGCCCACCCCCGGAATGAGAAGAGGAAACTCCTTACCAGTAGCGTTATACTTCTGTATAATTGACCTCAACTCTTCGGGATAAGTTGCCCCCACGACAGCCCCGATACCGGGCCTGTACCATTCTATGATCTTCTGAGTGACCTGAGAATAGAAGGGACTGCCGTCAATCATGATATCCTGAAAATCGACAGAGCTTTTATTGGAAGTCTTATTTAGAACATAATACCCCTTATCAGGAAAACCGTTCATGAAGGGAGATATGGAATCATATCCCATATAGGGCGCCAGGGTCACGGCATCCGCTTCAAAAAAAACAAAGGCCTCCCGGGCATAGGCTTCTGCGGTCGTACCGATATCACCCCTCTTCACATCCAGGATGACAGGCAATCCTTCCCGTTTATATATTTTTATGATAGACCAAAGCGCTTCAATACCATCCAGACCATATTGTCCATAAAAGGCATAATTAGGTTTTACAGCGGAAGGATATATCCCTTTTTTACACAAGCTGTTTAAAATGGCCTCATAGAACTCTACTATGGTTTCCTTGACGGATTTCCCCTTGATAGGAATATTTTCCAAAACAGGATCCATCCCCATACAAACAATACTGCCGTATTTTTCCGCTTTATTCTTAAGCAATTCAATATAATTCATCCCTCAACCTGTCTTATTAATTATAGTTTCATTTCTAACTTTTGCAGCTCATCCAGATATATCTGATAATTATCACGATCAAAAACTACAAAGCGAACCTCTAGAATATATTTCTCCTGTTTCATGAATTTAAGAACGGTAATCATCGCAACTTCACAGGCCTCCCTCTTGGGATAACCATAGATCCCGGTAGAAATAGCGGGAAAAGCAATCGATTTTAATTCCTTCGCCTTCGCCAGCCTCATACAGTTCCAATAGGAATCGGTGAGGATCTTTCGCTCTCCCGATGAACCATTCCTATATATGGGACCTGGCGTATGAATGATATACTCAGCTTTTAAATTATAACCTCTAGTTATCCGAGCTTCTCCATGCCGGCACCCCCCCAGTGTTTTACATTCCTCCAAAAGTTTAGGCCCCGCCGCACGGTGAATAGCACCATCGACGCCTCCCCCCCCCAGAAGGCTGGGATTGGCAGCATTAACAATGGCACCTGTATCCTCCAGCGTTATATCTCCCTGTTTGATTACTATTTGTTTAAGCAATTCCTTTGAACAATCCATCCTTGCCTCTTCTTTAATACGAGTAACATTATATAATAACTAATGCCTTATCAATTTGTCACAACCTCAATTATTATGATAATGAATATAATCATTACTAATATAATGTCATTATCTAAAGCCCTCTCTTTTTTAAAAAAATTGTTGAAAAATAATCATTATTGAATATAGTCTCTAATTCAAACCTTTTTAAGGGTTTTAATTATTTTATTGGAGGATTTCCATGAAGAAGTTAATGCTCGCTATGGTAGCCCTTATAGCTGCCGCAACATTTGTAACCGCCGGCTTTGCAGCCAATGCAAAAAAAGAGTGCATGAAAAATTGCAACAAAGCAAAGAAAGAGTGCATGGCTGAAGCCAAGAAAGCTCCCAAAGAAGAAAGAAAGGATGCTAAGAAAAAATGTAACGAAGCTTACAAAGAGTGCAAAACTGCTTGCAAGAATGCTCCCAAAGTTGATGTTCCCACTCCTGGAAAATAAGACTCTCCAAAAGAGTATATTTCAAAGACCTCTCCATTTTGGAGAGGTCTTTTTTTATCAATTATTATATTTATATAATAAAAAAGAGGAGAGTGATAAACACTCCCCTCTTAAATTTACTAAACTCTTAAAAAAAACTTATTTAAGCTTATAACCCATTCCAATAGTAAAATCAATAATACCTGCTTTTGCACTGTCATGCTTGGAGAGTAGATACCTATACCCAAGGCTAGTCATCGCATAAAAATCTTTGTAAATGGGGACATCAAGATTGGCGCCCAGATTAAGACCATACTGATCTTCCCGGCAATTTTTACATTCAGTATAAAGCTGGCCACATCCTTCCGCACTCATCCCAGGAACACTTGCTATATAACCTGATACATATTTATAATAATCAAACCCAAACTTGAATTGAAGATTTCTGTGCTGTTTCAAAAAATAGAGGAAATCCAGACGGTAATTTGTATATTCCTCCTCGCCAAATCCGCTGTAGGTTGTTCCACTAGGGGCTTCATAAGATTTTATTGGCATCACAATGGTATTCAATGCCATCTCAACACCAAAGTCCTTTGCCACAGGAGCTTTGAACAGTAAACCATAATTCAAGCTGCTATCCTTAGCCTTAATAAAATACAGAAAAGGCACCTGCATCCCGATCATCATATAATTCGGTTCTGTCTTCTTGTCCTTATCCGAATCGGCCGGAGCCGGTTTGTCCTGAGCGACAACATTCATTGTAATCGCCATAATCAGGGATAAAATAAATACGGATATCTTTCTCATATACGATCTCCTTTCACTTTAACATCTTTTTTATTATTCAAAATTCGTTGTTTTAGTATAGAAATGTCAATATTATGATTTTTAGCGTAGAGTCTATATAAGTCAAGAAAAAATTATCTTTCTTGCTTTCATATAGATAAAATGCTTTGTAAACCCAATAATTAATTCATGAATGGAATCTGAATAAAAGGCGATAGATCAGATCATTAAGCCTTGACATCACAATAACCCTGAACACATTCACGTAGATATGTATATATTAATTAATCTTTTTTTACCCTATGGTTGAATGCTATTATGATACGAAGTTATGATATAATTGTTGTTGGTGCTGGACATGCAGGGGTTGAAGCCTCTCTCGCTGCCTCTCGTATGGGCTTTAGCACAATGCTCTTGACCGGCAACCTGGATACGATAGCCCAGATGAGCTGTAATCCGGCTATCGGAGGTCTTGCGAAAGGACATCTCGTCCGAGAGATCGACGCTCTGGGCGGGGAGATGGCCAGGAACATCGACATGACCGGAATACATTTCAAAATGCTCAATCGCAGCAAAGGACCGG
>CALCJG010000425.1 GCA_937967705.1 uncultured Spirochaetia bacterium | reverse complement strand
CGGCAAGGGAATCCCGCTCCGCCGTCTCGAACCGCTCCCGGAGTACCTCGTTTCCCAGGGAGTCAAGCAGATGCCGCTCCAGGGATTCCCCGCAGGCCGCTGCGAGCAGTTCTCCGGTTTTATGGAATTTCAGTGAGGCCATGCGGCGGACCAGGGTTTCCGTCGGCTGGGCAGGCGTTACAGAAATGTTGAGAATGCCCTCCCTCTGACCACGCAGGAGCGCCATCACCCGGTGGCTGGCCATACGGCTCATCTTCTCCCGGTAATCAAAGTAGTCCCGGTACTTGACCCCATCCTCCCTCTTGCCCCGCTTCACCGAGCAGAGCACCTCCCCTCTGCGCATCTCCTCGCGCACTAAGGAGCGCACCTCCGCCGAGTCGGATACGGACTGCACCAGGATGTTCATCCCGTGCATCAGGGCCGTCTCGGGATCGGTGATGTCCTCGCTCAGAAAATTTTTTGCCACTTCCAGCGCCTTCAGACGGTCCAGGTTACAGCTGATGATCCTCTCCGCCAGGGGCTCCATCCCCAGTTCCCGGGCCCTGTCCGCAAGCGTCTTCTTCCGTGGCTTGTAGGGGAGATAGATATCCTCCAGGGTCTCCAGGGTTTCTGCCCCCTTCAGATCCTTTTTCAGCTCCGGGGTCAGAAGTCCCTTCTTTTCGAGATAGGAGAGGATGTACTCCCTCCTTTCCTCCAGATCCCGGTAGGTCTTACAGAGTTCCAGTATACGGCTGAGGGTCACCTCGTCGAGATTCCCCGTCCGCTCCTTGCGGTAACGGGCCATGAAGGGGACGGTGCATCCCTCCGCCGTCAGGGCCATTACCGCCTCCACCTGTTCCTCCCGGAGGGCAAGCTCCCTGGCCGTCCTTTTTATGATTATGCCTTCATTCATGTCTTATTCCTGTATCCTGTATTGTTCGATAAGGTTGCTTCTTTTTTCTTCCGGTTTCTCTGTCCCGAAAACCGGGACTGACTGGAATCCCTCATGCCCGTCTCCTTTAACTCCATTGCGAGAGGAAGAGGAATCGTATTATCTCCTCCGGCAACGCCCCGGTCCGGGAAACCGCTGATCATGTCAATAGACGTATCTGCCGCAGAATACTATCAGGAAGGTGTGTCTCCCTCCGCCCGTTTCCGCCAGGGCTTGAGGGAGGATATCGCCGCTGCGAAGACAAGGGTCGCCGCCTGGAAGGTCCCCAGGATCTTGAGCATGAAGGCGTTGTGCCGGAACACCGGATCGGAGAGGGCGGCCAGACCCGCCTGCCCCGCGATGCGCACCATCTCCTCCAGCCAGGGGCCCAACGGATAGGTGCCGATGATGACCCCGTAGAGGCAGATGATCCACTTGACCGTGATCCAGCGGTGGCGGAACCAGCCCCAGTTCGTCAGGGAGGAATACAGTAAGCCCGTCAGAAGACAGCCCATGGCGCCGGGGATGATGATGAAGAGATCGACGTAGTTCATCGTGTCGAGTATGCCGAAGAGCTCTCTGCCGTCTGAAGCCCTTACGAAAAACTGTTTGGATGAGAGGCTCACGGCACCACCCACCCAGAGACAGGCGAAAAAGAGATGAGCCGCCTTCAGCCAGCGCTGGCCCCGTGGTCCTATTTTACTTCGTATGCTTTTTTTCATGGTAAGATGCGATGATTTTCTCAGATACCCCTCACCCCTGCTTCAGGGGAGCGTGCTCCACACGGTTTCTTCCATTATGCTTGGCCGCATAGAGGGCCTTATCGGCCTGTTCGGTCAGCTCCGCCAGCGTGGAAGCCGTGACCGGGTACGAGGCCAATCCAAGGCTCACGGACAAATGCAGATCGGGTCCTTCAAGGTTTTTGAGAAAGTCCAGCTTCTCCACGTTTTTTCTCACCTCCTCGGTCACCAGCATGCCCGTTTCCAGATCCGTGTCCGGCAGGAGAATCGTAAACTCGTCCCCCCCGTAACGGGAGACGATATCCGTCTTGCGGAAACTTTCAGTAAATACCCTGGCAACCTCCACGATATACTGATCACCCACCTCGTGACTGTATCCCTCGTTGACCTCCCGGAAGAAATCCATGTCCGCCATCACCAGGGTCAGCGACGTCCCCTCCTGCGAGGCCTTGTTGAAACGCTTGTCAAGCTCGCTCTCCAGATAGCGCCGGTTGAAAACACCGGTGAGTTTGTCGGTCACGGCGCGAAGGCTCGCATCCTCGCCCCATTTGACCATCTGCGTGACGAATTGGCCGCTCGCGTTCAGCCGGTCCGTGGTCTTGTTGAGCATGTTCTTCATAATGCTGATGGCAGTATGAGGTGACAGGCGCATCAGGCTGAAAAAGTCCTCCTTGTTCATTCGAAGGATTTCACATTCCTCCGCCGCAATGCATGTGGCCGATCGGGGGGCGTTCTCGAAGATGGCCATCTCACCGAAGAACTCCCCGGTCTTGAGCAGGGCTATCTCCTTTTCCGTGCCGTCCTGCACATGGATGCGCACGGAGGTGGCCCCTTCCTTGATGATGAAGAGCTCGTTGCCGTCCTCCTTCTCGCGGAAAATGACATCGCCCTTGTTGAACCTCAGGAGATCCAGATGCTGGGAGACCTGATGCAGCTCGGACATTTTGAGGCTGGAAAG
>CALCJG010000424.1 GCA_937967705.1 uncultured Spirochaetia bacterium | reverse complement strand
GCGACCACCGAGATCTACACTCTTTCCCTACACGACGCTCTTCCGATCTCTGTACCGCTCTCCTTGGTGGAAAAAGTCGGCTCGAAGACCCTGTCCAGGTCCTCTTCCCTGATCCCCACGCCGTCATCCTTGATTGTGATGCGGGCGAAAGGCTTCCTGTCAACACTAATCACCTCGGTTTTGACATAAATATTCCCCCGCCCGGAAATGGCATCCACGGAATTCTGGATCAGATTGGTGATGGCCTGCCTCAGAAGCATCTTGTCCAAGAGCATCGGCGGCATCTCCCCGGCGAGATCCATGTGGAAGATGATGTTCTCATTCCCCTGAAAAAAATTGACACAGTTGATGATCTTCCGGTTCAGGTCCTGCCACTCCGCCTTCATCTCCGGGAGGCGGGCAAACTTGGAAAACTCCCCCAGGAGATTCATGAGCACGTTGACCTCATCGATGATGGTCTCCGTCCCGGTCTGTATGATGCTGTCGATCTGCGGATGCCCCTCCCGGTAGCGCTTCTGCATCCGCTCTGCCGAGAGGCGGATGGGCGTCAGGGGGTTTTTGATCTCATGCACCAGCTTCCTGGCCATCTCGCGCCAGGCCTGGAGTTTCTGTGTCTGATACATCACCTTGCGGCTCTCCTCCAGCTGCCGTGTCATCTGATTGAAGGACTTGAAGAGCAGGGCGATTTCGTCCGAGGAATCGCGCCGCAGCTGCACGCTGAAATCCCCGGAGGCCACCTGATGGGCCGCCTCCGCCATCTCCAGCACGGGCCGGGTGATCCCGCGGGAAAGCAGATAACTCACGCCGATGGCCATGGCTATGATCAGTATGGAGAGGAGAAGAAGGAACACCCCCATTCCTGTCTGAAGATAGGGCTTGAGGAATTCCCGCTGACGGTATTTTCGCAGAGTCTCCTCGTAGAGGGATATCCGCTCGAAAACCTTTTGCGGCAGGATGCGGTACAGGGTGATCACGCTGCCCCCGCCAAGGACCGTACCCGCTATCATGGAGCTCCCCGATACGGAAATACTGTAAACCGACACCCCCTTCTTCATCTCCACGGCGGAGAGTAGTCGAAGAACCCCCGCCGCATAGGAATCCTTCATGTTCTGCCAGGGATATCCCGACAACCGGTTTCCCCTCTCCCCGGACGATTCAAGCCGCAGGAAGAGAAGCCGGTACCCCCTGGAGGCAAAGGAATGCGCGAGCTTCCGCCTCTGATACTCCCCCTGCCCCAGGACCCCGGAGCGCGTCAGGGAATCCAGGGCCGCCAGCTCCCTCCGGACGTTTTCATGTTCGGCGATTATCTCCTCATGAGCCATGCGGATGGATTCCTCCAGGGCGTCGGAGGTCTTTTCTGTAATGAGCTCCGCGATGGTATGGTTGATGATGTTGTTGGAGATGATGACTATGGGAAGCGAGGGCATGATGGCCACGAAGACGAAGGCAAGGGCGATCTTGAACCGTATGCTCGATCCGACATCCGCAGAACCGGCATAGAGCTTTCGGCGGAAAGAGACGATGATGAAGTAGATGGCCGCGATGACGGGTACGGACATCATAAGGAAGAGGAAATACTCGGTCCCGACCCCCTTCTCCGTCTCGCCTCTCGGAAAAAGTCCCACGATGAGGATCGTGGAGAAAACGAAGATGCCGATGAGAAATATGATGTCCTGAAACCGCGATTTGCTGACGGCGCCCAGTCGCAACCTTTGCCAGAAGGCCATCACCGCACCTCGTCCAGGGACGGCCCCTTGATCCAGCCGGTATCAAAATCCCATATACCCACTATGTATTTGAAAATGTAGTTCATGGGAAAATACATATCAACGGATTTGAGAACGGCCCGATAACGCAGATAATACCGATCCCCCTCGCTTATGGCCGGGAGGATCATCTCCATATCCTGAACCTCGAAAAAGGCCCTGAACATGGCCTCCTCATTATGACAGATCGTTTTCTTCCGACCCTCCTCGATGAGAAAGGCCTTGTTCCAATAATCATACTTGACGCTGCGCTTGATCCTGCGCCGCACTACGGTGTCCTTTACGAAGAAATCAATAAGGGAACCCTTGATCACCTCCACCTCATAGCTGATCTTGACCACGATCCCACGGCGGATGGCCTCTACTATATCATTTTTAGGATAGGCTACGATACGGAAAGAGAGAAAGATCCTGTCGCTCTGTTTGACCACCGGGCCTATCTTCAAATCGGCCCCATACAGTTCCGGGCCCGCAAAGACATCCGCAGCCAGCAGGGACAGGATGACGAGAGGCAGAACCCGCAGAGAGCGCAAAGCCCGGTAAAACAGCGAAATATGAGTTGCGTTTATTTTATTCCCAGGTATCACCATAGAGCTCTATCAGAAATGGAAGGAGTGAGTGATGCCCACATTGATTCTATCCTTATCAGCGTCAAGGGAAAACCTGACTCGCTTCCTGTCTTTCCAGTAGGGGAAATAGACGTCCCGATTGTACCTCTCGGCGGAATTGACTGCGTCCACAACCGATGCGATCTTCAATGCCAGCATGGAAAAGACCAGCCCGATGATCATACCGCGATCCCTGCGGGTCATCTCGTTCCACTTGACCGTATCGTCGCCCTCCGAGGTGTACTTATCGGAATAATGGAAGATCATATAGACCAGAAGCCCCTTCTGGGCAATATCCGCCACCAGAAAGAAAGACCCCCTCTTGTAGTCCTGTGTGTAGAAATGCCCCAGCCCGTTCCAGGACCAGGAAAGCACACCGGCTACGAACGGGTCCTTCCTTTCCGGTTCCTCCACCTCGAAATGCGCCGGGTCGAAATCCTCTTTCAGAGGCAGGGCTCTGTCGCCCTTGTCCGCGGCCATTACCATCACGGGATACAAGAAAAGTACGAGAAGGATGAAGATAACTCTTTTCGCTTTCATGATACTAAAACCTGCTCTGATATCCCAGATAGAATCTCTTACCGTCCTCACAGCTCATATCCAGGAAAGGATAGGTCTTGCGGATCCTCTCACGTTTTTTTTCCAGCCTCAGGTTGAATTCCTTAGCTGAGCTTACCGCATCGGATATGTTATACAGATGCAGGGCAAAGACAGCTGTCATCATGCCTATGAATATGTTGCGCCGGGACGTCTCGACACCCCCCAGGTCAGTCCGCTTCGCGTCTGCATTGATTCGGAAGCCGCCGCCGTTTCCTGCGGAAAAATCGAAATTGAGAAAATAGAAGAGGGCCGTCACTGTCAGTCCGGTTTCCGTCACCAGAAAAAAGGTTCCCTTGCCCACCTCGCCGCTGTAATACTGACCAAGCCCCGGAACATACCAGGAAAGCATCCCGGCAAAAATGGGATCCTTCTTCTTCTCAAAAAAGTCCCGGTCATATTCCAGCTTTTCAAGCTCGCCGCTGTGGTCTGCTTTTTTATCTTTTTCTTCCGCAATAGCCTGCAGTCGCCCGAAAGCGCCCATGACGATACAGCCGATGAGTAAACTGGAAAGAATGTATCGGGCAATCCTTTTCATAGGTGCGGTTTACCAGAACCGGAAGGGATTGGCAAGGAATAAAAAAATCTCAGTTGGAAATAGTATGGGAGACAGGAGGAATAGCTGCGCCGGGAATCATCCCGCCTTGAAATCACTCTCGATCAACGTGGCCAGCCGCTGCACTGCCAGCTCCTCGTCTTCCCCTACGGCCCTTATGACCA
>CALCJG010000423.1 GCA_937967705.1 uncultured Spirochaetia bacterium | reverse complement strand
CAGTACAAGTCCGGGGAGACCGCAAGGGTACTGATCCAGTCGCCCTACAAGGAGTGCAAGGCCATCATCACCCTGGAGCGGGAAAAAATCCTCTGGCAGAAGACGATGAACCTCACCGGAACCGGGGAGGTGGTTTCGGTGCCCATCAAGGCGGAGTATCTGCCCAACGTCTACCTGAGCGTCATCCTGATACGTCCCCGCGTGAAGATGCCGGAGGGCATCGATGCGGCAGCACGGAAGGTCTTCGTGGAGAATGACCTGGGCATGCCCAAGTTCAACGCGGGGATCGTCAAACTGGCGATAAGTAACGCCTCCAGAATCGCGAAACTGAGAATCAACACGGATAAAAAGGACTACAGCCCCGGGGAGACGGTAAACCTAGTCATACAGACGGAACCCAACGCGGAGCTGGTCATCGCCGTGGCCGACCGCGGCGTTCTGGACCTCATCAACTACAGTTACGACAGCCCCGTGGGACGCTTTTTCGGGACCTGGGAGCTGGGGGTTCGCATCCTCGAGAACCGGCGTTTTCTCATCAAGCAGTATAAGTTTGCCATGAAGGGTCAGAGCCCCGGCGGGGACGGAAGCGGCATGGGAAACGAGGGCAAGGGGGGGTTCTCCATGGACAGTGAGGACGGCGCCCGGAAGGACATCCGCTATACCGCATACTGGAATCCCAACATCACCGCCGACTCCTCCGGAAAGGCGGAAGTGAGTTTCAAACTGCCTCACAATCTCACTACCTTCCGGCTGATGGCCGTGGCTTCGGCTGACGGGCGCTACCGCGAGCTGAACCGTGAATTCAAGGTCCGCAAGGCCCTGGTTATACAGAAGAATCTGCCCCGCTTCATACGCCCCGGCGACGAGCTCCGCATGGGGGCCGTGGTCATCAATCAGACAGGGCTAACGGAGAAGTTCCGCTTTACCCTCGATTCGGACCTCTTGACACTGGAAGAAAAAACCCGGGTTGTGGAGATAAGGGCGGGCGAGGCAAAGGAAATCACCTTCCCTGCCCGGCTCAACTTAAAGAAATACGCAGAGCTTAAGAAAAAGGCCAGCGGCTATAAAGAGGGGGCGATAATCCAGGTAGCCGGGGTAAAGGGCTGGCTCATCGTGGAACCGGTCAACCTCGACCGTTTTACACAGGCGGGAGTAAAAAAATCTGATGTGCGGGACAAACTGGCCTTTGATTTCCCCGTTCGCGAACAGATGCCCGAAGAGGCCTTCAGTATTGCAGGTTTTTCCGACGGCAAGGCGGAAGAGGCCATACAGATTCCGGAACGGGACAAGGTCCTGGGGGATATGGGGGAACTCAATCTAACCCTCGCTTCAACGGCACTAGTGGGGCTCGACAAGGCTTTCCGTTTTTACGCCTCCAATCCCTATTTCTGCCTGGAACAGCGGGCCTCCGCCTTCCTGCTTCGTATGACCGCAGGGGATCTCCTCACCAGGTTCTCCTTTACCCCTCCCGGGGATAAGGATTACGATTTCCGCAGCATAGAGAAGATATTCCTGGGAGAGATCGAGGATTTTCAGAACGCCGACGGCGGTTTCCGTTTCTGGAAGACTGCCGAGGCCAACAGCGATCCCTACCTTACGGCCTACATCACCCAGATACTCATCATTGCGGATAAAAAAGGTTACGCTGTGAACAGCGGCGTAACTGATAAGGCGATACGCTACCTGAGAAGTTATGTGGAATCTCCACCGAGGGACGGGTACTCCTATGTCCTGGAGACATTGTCCCTCATCAACTACCTCTTTGCGCTGAAGGGAGAAAACAACAGTGCCCTGACAAAGCTCCTTCTGAAGAACGAGAAAAGCCTCTCCTTGCGAGCCCGCGCCCATCTGGCCCTGAGCCTGGCGGAATCCGAGAAGCTGAGGTATTATACCGACAATTCCGATACCCGGCGCCTGCTGGAGCATTTAAAAAACCGCATGGAGATCACGACAAGAAAGGTCTCATTCAGGGAAGAAAACCACGGTTCTTACCGCAGGGCCTTCTACGCCTCAGGCTCCACACTGGGGACTATCCTCAGGACCTTCATTCGCCTTGACCGGGATAATCCGCTGATACCCCAGATGGTGCAGTTCGTCCTGGCAAGCCATGGCTCTGGCGTCGGACTCTGGCACGACAGCCACAGCTCCGGCATCCTGGCCCTGGCCCTGCACGATTATCACCAGGAATACGAAAAGGGAGGCAGTGCCGAGGGGTTCCGGGCTCTGATCAACGGAAAGGTCCTGACAGAACACGCCTTTAAGTCTAAAACACTGGGTCTCTATTCGGTGCAGTTCCCCATGCCGGCTCTTTACGGATTTGGCGAGCCCGGGAAGACATACCCCTTCAGCCTTATAAGGTCGGGATCATCTGGCAGGCTCTATTACACCGCGACCCTTTCTTACTTTCCGATCCTTCCCAAGGTGGAACCGCGGGACGAGGGAATAGAAATACGCCGGGAGATGCTCGACCTGGCAGCGGTTTCCCGGCAGTTTCCTCAGGGCAAAGAGAGATCGGACGATCTCGAGAGAGGAAATCTCTACCTGTTCCGTCTGACCCTCATCAATCCCAAGCCGTATTTTAACCTGGTAATCAGCGATCCCATTCCATCCAACGTGGAAATCGTAAACCTGGCCTTCTCTACGGAAAAGTCCTCTCTGGGACGCTTTCTTGTGGGACGACACCGGAGCGGCTTCTGGTGGGAAAACGCCGTCCCCAACACGGAGTACCGGGATGACCGGGTGATCATAACCCAGAACTACATCGACGCGGGGATACACGAATACGTTTATCTTGTGAGACCGACGGTTAAGGGAAAGGCTCAGGTTCCTGCGGCGTCGGCCAAGCTTATGTACGAACCGGAGGTATTCGGGAGGACCGGCAACCGCATCCTCTCTGTTCATTAGCAGAATGATCCGTTTCACCAAAACCTGGACCCCGGGGCAGATGCGGGCCGTTGTAACAGCGGTCGCAGCCCTGGGGCTTACCCTTTTCCTCTTCTTGCCAGTACCGCACAAAAGACTCCGGGGCAGCCCCTCCCTGAGGATTCTCTCCCGGGAAAATACCCTGCTGCGGCGTTTTCAGTCCCCCCTGGACAAGGCCTATTCGGAATGGCTGCCATTGAGGGAATTTCCCCCGTCCCTCATTCGTTCGGTCATCACCGCCGAGGACAGCCGATTCCTCCAGCATTGCGGGGT
>CALCJG010000422.1 GCA_937967705.1 uncultured Spirochaetia bacterium | reverse complement strand
ACTGAGGGACTCGAATTCACGCAATACGGCTTCTTCCATGGCATCGGTAAGATATTCCATGACAAAACTGCCCTGGTTGGGGTTCTGGTTTTTATACAACCCATATTCTTTTCCTATTATCAATTGGATTGCCATGGCGCGTCGGACCGATTCTTCCGTAGGAGTGGTAACGGCTTCGTCATAGGAGTTTGTATGCAGTGAGTTGCAGTTGTCATTAAGAGCCATAAGAGCCTGAAGGGTAGTGCGAATATCGTTAAACTGCATCTCCTGGGCATGAAGGGAGCGACCGGAAGTCTGTATGTGGCACTTTAATCGCTGACTCTTTTCATTTGCGCCGTATTTATTCTTCATGGCGATGGCCCAGATTCGACGAGCGACCCTTATGAGAACATTGTATTCCGGTTCCATGCCGCTTGAGAAAAAGAAGGAGAGATTGGCAGCGAAATCATCGATGTTCATTCCACGGCTGATATAGTATTCCACATAGGTAAATGCATTGGCAAGGGTAAAGGCCAGTTGTGTTACGGGATTGGCCCCTGCTTCGGCTATGTGATATCCGCTGATGCTGACAGAATAGAAGTTCCTGACATTGTTCCGGATGAAATACTCCTGGATATCACCCATCATCTTTAAGGCAAATCCGGTAGCGAAGATACAAGAATTTTGTCCTTGATCTTCCTTGAGTATATCCGCCTGAACCGTGCCCCGAATGTTTTCCAGGACATGCATGTGTATGCGACGCTTCTCCTCTTCTGAGGGATCATGACCATTTTCCGCAATGAATTGCTCTACTTGCTGATCGATAGCGGTATTGAAGAAAAAGGCCAGAATGACGGGTGCCGGTCCGTTTATAGTCATAGATACACTCGTTGATGGTGAGCAGAGATCGAATCCATGATACAGTTTTTTCATGTCATCAAGAGTGCATATGCTGACGCCGCTTTCCCCGATCTTTCCGAAGATATCCGGGCTTTCGCTTGGGTCTTCACCGTAAAGGGTAACGGAATCGAATGCGGTGCTGAGACGCTTGGCATCGTCATTTCGGGTCAGATAGTGAAACCTTTTATTAGTTCTCTCGGGGGTTCCTTCTCCGGCAAATTGTCTTTTGGGGTCTTCCCCCTGCCTTCGTAAGGGAAAGACCCCCGAGGTGTAGGGAAACTGCCCGGGAATATTTTCCCGGCATAGCCATCGATACAGGTCACTCCGGCTGCTGAATCGCGGTAGGGCGATGAGGGGAATCGGGATGCCTGAAAGTGAATTGATATAATGGCCCTCAGGCAGGGAATTGCCGTTTGGACCGCTCCCTGGTAAAGGCATATGACGGATAGATTCAGATTCCCATTTTTCCAGAACTTTCAGGGCTTTTTCAGGTATGGAAACGGAATTTGATGGGATCGGACTCTCTTTGCAGAGATCCTTTTCCATATGGTTTCGAACTGTTTGCAGAGCGTCATGGACAGTGATCTGTTTGGCGATGGCATCGGTCTCACGGTGATAGCTTCGTACGGTATCGGCAATCTCTGCTAGGTAATGGTCCCTATCGGGAGGGATAATGGCCGCTTCATGAGAATACTGGGAGGAAATGATATTTTTCTCAACAGTTTTGGGTTCGTCCAGATGTACAGACCCATGAAGATTGATTTTATTAACAAGGTCCCTGAAGAAGAGATCAACACCCGGGTCGTTGAAGTTGCTTGCTACGGTTCCATATATGGGTAGATCCTCGTCTGTGCAGTCGAATATATTGTGATTCCGGCGGTATTGTTTTCTGACATCTCGCAGGGCATCGAGGGAATGACTGTGATCAAATTTGTTGATGATAATCATATCAGCGTAATCCAGCATGTCTATCTTTTCCAATTGGCTGGGGGCACCATATTCCGAGGTCATGACGTAAATCGAAAGGTCGCAGTAATCAGTTATGGAGATATTCCCTTGGCCTATGCCGGGGGTTTCCACTAATATAATATCATAAGAAGCAGCTCTTAGAATACCGATAGAATCCCGGATAACGGCGGGCAGTTCGGATTGGGAGGAACGGGTTGCCAGGGAACGCATGTATATACTTTCAGAGCCTAGAGCATTCATTCGAATGCGGTCTCCTAGAAGGGCCCCTCCGGTTTTCTTCTTGGTGGGGTCTGCCGCAAGAATCGCGAGGGTTATTTCCGGGTAATGATGAAGGAATCGTCGGATAATCTCATCTTCCAGGGAGCTTTTACCTGATCCCCCGGTTCCCGTTATACCAATCACACATCCCCTTTGGGAGTGTTTGTCGATATCCTGCTTGATGGCGGTGAATCCGTTGCTGACACCTTCCGCATCGGCCTCTGCCATAGAAATCAGATGACTTACTGTTAAGTGGTTGTGTCGGATAAAGTTTTCCTCCCATTGTTTCTCCAGGGGAGGGTATTGCACTTCCGCTGTTTTCTGCATCATATCATCGATGATTCCATTGAGCCCCATCCTCTGACCGTCTTCAGGGGAGTATATTCGTGTAATACCATAAGCCTCAAGTTCATGAATTTCCTCAGGAACGATAACACCGCCCCCACCCCCGAAGATTCGGATAAAATCCACACCCTTTTCACTGAGAAGATCTTTCATGTATTTGAAATATTCAATATGACCTCCCTGATACGAGCTGATGGCAATGGCGTGTACGCCTTCCTGGATAGCTGCATCCACAATCTCGCGGACAGATCGGTTGTGACCCAGGTGGATGACTTCAGCACCAGCCTGTTGCAGCAGTCGTCGGATGATGTTTATGGAGGCGTCATGGCCGTCAAAGAGAGAAGTCGCAGTGACAAATCTCAGTTTGATTGATTTAGATTGACCGGAAGGTTGCATGATTATACCCCTAAATAATTATGACTGAGCGCTTGCTCAGATTTTTTCTAAAAAAAAGGTTCCATTAATCATAACGCTACACTATTGTCCATTTTGTAGTCAAGGATAATTAAGGAAAAACAGATATAATATTCAGAATGGTTTGCTCTCAATGAATCTATCCGGTAAGTTTATAGTTTTCCAGTCTATTATTCTCTTCCCCTTTATAATTGGATATTTTTCCAAGGATAAAATGAAGGATATTGCTGGGATAACACGAAAACTCATAAGGTTTAATCTTATTCTCATCGAGCCGATTATTGCACTCTGGAGTATATGGGGTTTAAAACTGGATAAGGCGCTAATATTTCTTCCTGTCGGTGGCATGTTTCTGGTATTTTTAGGTTGGACTCTGGGATTTGTACTCTCTCTTTTTTTGCATCTCAGTCGCAAATCCAGAGCGACTTATTTGATCAGTTCCTCCCTGGCGAATCATGGATTTACCATGGGAGGATTTCTCTGTTATCTTTTTTTAGGAGAAACAGGATTGGGGTATTCTTTCCTTTTCCTTGCCTACTTCGTTCCCTATATTTATCTATTCATTTTCCCCTATGCGATGAGAATGAGCCGTGTCAATGCATTCAGTTTAAGAGAGGCCCTGTTGAATTTGCAAAATATGCCCCTATATGCGGTCATTGCTGCATTGGGATTGCATTGGGCTGGAATTCAAAGGCCAGGGATTGAGCTTCCCGTGGATATTCTGCTCGTGATTTCGATACCGATATACTATTATTCACTCGGATTGAATTTCCGCTTTTCCGATATTAAGTCACTGGGCAGGGAGGCTATAACAATGGGAATGTCTAAGTTTCTTATCCTCCCGGTGTTGACATTTCTTATCCTTATGGTCATTCCAGCCAGAGAGCCAGTCAAGCTTGTTATCTTCATTCAATCTTTCATGCCTGCGGCAATCTATTCCGTGCTGGCCTCCATCCTGTATGATCTTGATACGCCGCAGGCATCAGGTCTTTTTATTGTCAACACAGTGACTTTTTTGCTTGTTGTGCTGCCGGCGCTTTTCTGGGCAAAACCATATCTTATAATGTTTATCCGATGATCATTTTACTCAGTCCGGTTAAGATGGCATTTTCTTATTGACTTCCCGGTGATTCTATTTTAGCATGAAACAGTCTGTGAAAGCGTTTTAGAGGTGATTATTGCGCTTTAAGGGGATGATTATTATTAATACGAGGAGCAAATGATGAGACAACTATGTATTGTTTTTTCACTATTAATTATATTAGCTGCAGGTTGCAAATCTTCCTATAAGGTTGTTTTGACCGGGACCCCTCAGCCGCCTCTGACGGAAAAGGATGAAGTTAAGGTGCTGGCCTGGGGGCAGGCGGGTGATTATATTCAGATTGGCATTGTTGATGTGGGTGATTACAGTCTTGAGAAAAGAATAGAACTTGCAAAGAAGGTGGCAAGGTTGTCCGGCGGAAACATAATCATGCCCAAACTTGAACATGATCCATCCAAGGATGAAAAGAAGAAGAGTTATATCCTTCAGACATTTCTCATTCTCCGTGCAAAAACAGATGAGGAAAAGATGGCCGAAGAAGCCGCGGGGAAGCTCATGGTGTCTAAAAAAGGAAAAACTGAGGATACAGGAGAGGAAGAGGGTGGTGAAGAAGCGAAGGATTACTCCAAACTGCCTCGGGCAAAGTATAAGCTATTAATCGAGGATGTCGCCAGCCTAAAGGGGGAAAAATTTCAGGGCTCCCTTTATCCCATACGGTTTTATAATATCCCAAGGAATTTAAGGGAACACACAGGAAAGAATAAAAAGCTTTTGCTGTTGAGTACCCGCAGTGGTAAATCCAAGGTTCTCTTAATTATACCCAAGAGTACTTATAAAAAATTTAGCGCCATGGCCAAATCCAATAAAAAGCTTAAATTCGTATATACGCCGGTTACAGTCTATAAATCAAAATATCCGGTATTGGAATATATTGACGAGATCAAGTAAGCTGTAACATGGTTTGAAAATATGGACAGCAAAAATTATAAGGTTGTCCAATGCTTCTTCCTGATTATCTTTGTTTTTGCAACCGCCAGATGGAAGTTTCGTAACTGTCCCCGCATAATTATCTATCCTTTTGTAAATACAGGGGGGCGATAGCCCCCTTATGGTCATCATTATGTTTCCATCTTAGGAGATCAAAGTGGATACCAGCGATAAAACCTTCAGCAGCCTGAGTCGTTACTCTCTCCGTGAGGAGCATCTGGTAACGGATATGCATGTTAAAGCCGAGATTGCAACAGCCTTTGATGAGAACAGGTGTTTTGAGTTCTTTCCCAACCCGGACATTATTAAGACCTTGAAGGAATCGGGCAATCCTGATGATCTTTCGGACCTTTTCGCGACCCTGAAGGATGATGTTTTTGACAGGATGGCCGAGAGTGATACGACACTCAGAGAGCGTTTTCAGAGGGATACTCGTTTGACCTCCCGAATCGTACTGGGGATTCGCTTCATCCATCAGGCCATGGCGGAATCTGTTCATATTGCTCCAGTGGGGAGACGCTTTGTACTCATGAAGGAGAGGAGTGGAGTCCCCACGTTGTATCATGTCTCCCGGGAGACTACGGTTATATCGCATGTAGGTCAGGGGCCAGCCTGGAAAGAAATTCCGACGATTTATCTGGGACTGAATATCTTCGATACCCTTTACTATGAGATGAAAAAAGGCGAGCGGGATCTGTTTAAAGCATTTCAAATGCTTTTGATGGTGGAAGAGCGAGCGATACAGACGGGTTATTCCCATACGGAGGTTTTTTCTCCAGAGGTATCACGGGCCCTTAATCTTCTTGTGGATGAGGTCATTCGGATATCCACACTGGAAGAGATAGTTACGGAGGAACTGCCCTCGATTAGACGGGTTCGGGGATTTTCCGCAAAGAACCGGGATAGCTATCTTCGTCAGCTGGATGAAAGACTCCCGGGGGATGAGCTTAATTTTGACTACAGCAAGAATATTAAGGCAATCGAATCCCTGGATCGCCTGGCACGACGCTATAAGAAAAGCGGGGAAAGAGAATCACTCAGGGAGATAGTACGGCTTGTTGTAGCGGCATCGGGTCACGATATTCATGAGGTTAGGAACAGAGCCAACATCATCCTTGAAAGAATCTTTGCCCCCAAGGAATATGATGCACCCCTGGCGACCAGCTTTATCAATCTCTATGCAGGGGAGAAACACAAGTTCTCCTTTGATCTTCCCTCGGAGGAAGCGGGCTATTTCCTGCGTCTTTATAACAACAGCACGTCCTCGGGTCTCATGCTCGAAGAGGAGATAGATTATATTGATTTGCCATTAACTTATGATAAGGTAAGCAAAAAGCATACGGTGGATTTCGCCTTTGATTCCTATGGGCATGTGGATTTTGTGGTATATGAGCAAAAGAGGAAGCGAAGTCAATGGCTTGGCCAGCCCGGAACAAGCGGTCGTGTCAATATTGTTCCCGATATTAAGGGAGAGATCATTCTCGAAATCTTTCCAGATATCCATGGACATACGGGATTATACTGGTATGACAATTCCGGACATCCAGGGCTCGTTTACAATGAAAATGGTGAAATTATACGGCTGGGCTGTTTTGCTGATATTGCAGCACATCTGGAGGACATTCAGAAGCGTTACTTTATCACCTCCCTGTATCTGTTAGGAGTACAACAGCGGGGGAGCAATCGTCAGGACTGGGCTCCCGAGGCATCTTCTCCTTCCCCTTTCTCCCCCATGAGTCTTGTAGAAATTGATACAGGATTAGGAGGGGAGGATGAATTCCGAAAGCTAGTAAATCGTGCACATGATCTGGGAATTAAAATCATTATTGACGTCATCCCGCATTTGAACAGGCAGAGTAGGGAACTCCCGGATGACTATGCCGTGCAGTGCTATGATTATGAAGGTAAACTCGGCCCCCGCGCTTCAACCGATGGAAGGTATGGCAGTTGGAATGACGGGAAGCTTCTCAATTATCGGATGTTTGAAGTATGGGAATGGCTCACAAATTCAATCCTCACCATGATCGAGCGGTATGATATTGATGGAATTCGTTTCGACTCAGCTCATGCCGTGCCTATCATGATGAAGAAGAACAATTTCCCTTTCATCTACAACAATCGCCGTAATCATGAGGAGATGGTTCTAGGAAGCATTATCGTCAACGATCGTGAGTATGACCATTTCGTCACAACAGGCTTTTTCGATTCGGCCTGCAGAGATCTCATATCGATTCCCATTCATTATTATATCATGCTGCAGGTTGAGAAAAAGCTTAAGGAAAGAAAAAAGGATTTCTTCATAAATCTGGCAGAGTGCTACTGGGGTCACGAAAGATTTCTCACCCGATCTGGAATCATCCCCTATAATTCAGCCCTTTTCAAAATTTGTGAAAATATCAGTCATGGAAAAACTGACGTACGGGAAATATATCATGTCTATGATAATTATTTTCCAACAACCCTCCCCAAAGGGACGATAATGCTGGGCATTCTCGGGAATCATGATGAACGAAGAGCTCTCAACACTTTTGGCCACAGGGGGCTTAGAGCAGCGGTCGGTCTGACCATATTCATGAGCGATATCATAATGGATTACGAGGGGAGTGCCGAGGGGGAGGGCTGGAAAGTCTTTCTGGATAATATTTATGTAAATTGGAATCAGTTTGAATATGCCGCACATCGAAGCCTGGAGGGATTTTATAAAACATGGTATGAGTTTCATAGAAGATTGAAGGGGAGAGGATATCTGGTTTGGGCAAACAACAATCAGATAGCGGCATCCATGAAGTTTACCAGCGATGGTATTTATGTAGGAGCCTTTAATTTCGCGGATTCGAATCAGACAGCTTCTATCCAGTTTGACAACCCAGTCCTCCCGATCAGAGATGATTCGTATTTCAAGGTGAGCGATGTCCTGTATTCGCCCATTACATCCCATTATAGTTATTATACGGGGAAAGAGCTTAAATCGTCCCGATTGAATACGACGATATCCTACACGGAAAGGATTAAGCTCATCAGGTTCGAGGAGGTGGAAAACTGGGAGGTTTTATATGATGATTTTTTAAGGGATTCCTTCTTCCGTATTACGAGGATTGCAGATCCGTCGCATTTTCTTGCCAATTTCTGTTTTAATGAGATCGTCAGAAATTGCGGGAATTATGAGGACTTTACTGGATATATAGAGAAATACGTAATCCGCATTTTTATGAAGGATCATCGCCAGGAGCTGGAACTTGGTATGAAACGAATTCTCTTTCACCTGTTCAGTCAGGGTGTTTTGGAGGGAAAGGTTCTTCTGGATTATATTGATAAAATGGCAGAGGACCGTCGCGCCAGCATCAAGGATCTCGGAGGCGCACTTAAATGGCATAATGATAAAGGTTCCATCGTATTTATGTCCGCAGAAGCAGAGCCTTTCTCGAAAAGCGGTGGTCTTGCCAATGTCGTTTACGAGCTTCCCAGGGAGCTGGTTCGCATGGGAGAGGACGTATATGTTATAACGGGGTTTTTCAAGAGTGGTGATCAGAAATCCGTATCTAAGATGTGGGATGCGGTGAAAAAGTATAATGTGGAATATACGGGGAAGAACGTCCGGTTTATGATAATGAACACAGAATATGAGGTGGGTGTTCATTACGGGGAAGTGGAGGGGATTAAGTATTTTCTGCTGGATCACTTTGAGTTTTTTGACGGGCTTTACTGGGGTATTACAGCCGAGGAGAAGCTTAGACGAAGAATAGCCTTTGCAAGATCCTGCGCAGAGGTTATCGTTACCTTCGGACTTCGTCCTCATTATACATTAACCAACGACGCCTATGCGGGTATTTTCAACGGGATTGTTAGAAGTGATCATGTCTATTACAGCAATCCAAATTTTCAAAGAACCACTTATCTCCATATTATCCATAATGGGGGATGGCAGTATTTTGATTCTTATGAAAACAATGAAAGAGGTTTCGATTTATTCAATCTTTTCAATCTGCCTGCCTGGCGTTCGGTGGATTTCGCAGATCCGGTGTTCGGGAGTAGGATCAATTGCATGGCGACGGGTATCCGTTTTGCTGACAGAACCATTACAGTAAGCCCCAGTTATGCCCGGCAGATTGAGTATGCCTGTGACGGGCTGGAGCGGATACTGCATGATGTGATTGGCATCAGCAATGCCATTGGGAGCGATTTTAAAAGCAGGATCAATATCAGTTTCCAGAAGTCGGGTTTCAGAGATATCTATTATCCCCAGCTGTTGGAAGAGATCAGGAAAAGTGCTCCCCTTCATGCCAAGATAGAACAGAGATTTTCGGAAATTCTCAAGGGACCACGGGAACCGGAAAAGATCGAGGATAATCTGCGTCGATACAGCGTGACGCGGGCTATGAACAAAATGATGCTTCAAATCCAACGGGGCTTTACCGTAGACCCGGATATCCTGCTTTTCAGCATGATCCACCGTATAACGGAACAGAAGGGATTCCAACTGGTGCTGGAGGCTTCTGAGGGACTTTTTGGGCATTTGAAATATCAGGCGGTAATCGGTGGAGCAATATCATCCGGGGATAGAAGGGGCGATGAATTGGCGCACGGTTTGTATCTGCTTACCCGGTATTATCCCGGCAGTGTTTCAGTGAATTTTGGTTATCAGGATATCAGTGTTCCTCTATTCGCTTCGGATGTTTTTTGCATGCCTTCCATGAATGAACCTGGTGGAATATCACAGCTGGAGGGATTCGTGTGCGGTAATCTGGTAGTTGCCCGTGCAACAGGGGGATTGAGGGATACTGTATTCCCTGTGCGTGTAAAGGATGGCCATGTTGAGGGAAATGGATTCCTGTTCTCGGATTATTCCGGCTGGGCTTATTATGATGCAATGGAAAGGGCACATGATTTTTTTACCAAATACGATGATGATGTTGTCACAATGGCCCGCATTAATGCGGAAAACTCGGTTTATTATTGGGACAAACCCGCAAGAGAATATATCAAGCAAATATATCAAATAAAGGAAATCATACGGGTTATATAAAAAAAACGGGATAGTATCTATCCCGTTGTTGCAAAAGTCCTTCCTTGACTGCCTTAAATAGCTTAAGGAAGACCGTAGAGTGTAAAATGATTTGATTCTATTATCGGAAAATCGGGGAAGATCTTTATGAAAATATCATATTTCCTGATGAGAATTTCAAATCTTCATGAAAAAAAATCCCGTTATCCCTTGATGTGCTTTTTGATCGCTATACTGTTACTTGGGGGAATCATCTTCCCCATAAGCGGCTGCAGTACGTTAGATAATTGTTCTGATCCAGGGATGTCCCGCGTTATCAATAAGATTGGTGGTGAACCGGTAATACCAAGGGATGCCAACCGCATCTTCATTCCTGATGTCGCCGAGACGATCGGAAATAAGGTGACAGCGGAAAAGATGACGATTCGAGTCAGGGACATTATCAGCAAAGAGGGACGTTTATCTGTAGTTTCAGATGTATCGAATGCTGATCTAGTGCTGATTATCAGAATTGTACAGTATCAAGTTCAGGGTGTGGAGTATGGGAATCAGCGTGAGCCTGTTAAGAAAAGGCTTCTGATGGTAGCACTTGTTCAGATGCGGGACGTAAAGAGGAAAAAACTGATTCTTCGGGGCGATCCCGTCCAGGCGTTTCTCGTCTTCTCCGATACGGTTCCGCCCATTACGACCATCTATCAGGCACAGGATAAAGTGGTAGACTCATTGGCGGATAGGGTGGTCAATAAGGCAGTTACCGGATGGTATACGGAATTGATGACAAATATGGAAAAGGGAAAATAGGAAATGAAGACCGGATCAACGAATTCACGGGCTTTCAAGCGGGAAATCTCATCCGGATCCCTTGAGAGCAGATATCTCTTTTTAGGAGAAGAGGAGGGAGAGAAGGAAAAAGTAATATACCAGCTGATAGAACGTCATCTTGGTAAGGAATATGATGTGGAATACTCCGTAAGAAGATTCCATCTGGAAAACGGCGAACTGCTCCAGGCAGCCGATTTTGCCCTTTCGCAGTCTATGTTTACCTCAAAAAAAGTCAGTGTTATGATGAACATTCATCAAGTCCCCGTGCACAATAAAAACCAGCTTTTACTTGAGGAGATGTTAGAAAATGTATCAGAGGAATATATGCTGATATTTACATCTCCAGAAAACCGAATGCCCGGGATATTAAACACTAAAATTGTAAAGAGCATTCGAGTGATTCATTTCTGGAGGCTTTTTGAAAGGGATTTGTATGACTATATAATAAAAACGCTGAGAGAGCAGGGGATTGTTATTGATGACAGATCCGTTTTCCTGATGGTTGAATTTCTCGGCCGGGATGTCAGGAATATTGATAATGCACTGGAGAAGATCATCCTGTCCGGGGAAAAGATCATAGGTCCTGATGTATTGAAAAATCAGATACAATTTGAAAGGGAAATCACGGTTTTTGATTTTGTAGACGCCCTTTTTATAAAAAACAGAATGGCACTGAAGCTGCTTCAAGGCATGTTGGAAGAAGGGATAAGCGAACTTTTCATCCTCGGTATGGTTGCACGTCAGGCGGAACTACTCGAAAGGTATTACTGGTTCACTCATCTGGGAGAAGATCAGGCGAATATTTTTCAAAAGCTGCGTATCACTGAAAAGGGACGTGAGGGATTTATTAAACAGGCTGATGTTTGGGGCAGGGAGAGGTTAAAGCATCTTTTTTCCAGGATATATGAAGCGGAGGACAAGCTTAAAAGCTATCGCCCCTCTAAAAATATTCTTTCCAATCCGGTATATGATCTTTCTGCCGGTATGCTGACAGTCCAATAAAGAGTTTGTGAGTGTGATGTGCCGGTTGAGAATTACTGCAGTAGAGAAGATTCGGTTCTCCTGCTTCTGCCAGTGTGAGTGGTCTTCATAAAAATACCATGCCAGCCTGATACATGTGCAATTATAGGATTGAGACAGACCTCTCAGTGAGGCGATTCTTTGCCGAGAGAATTAGGAAGTCCTGAAGATTAATCTCCTGCCGTTTCTGATTGATGTGAAATCGTTAAAAAATATGATTGTAAGAAATGTAACAATAGACTATTGTATATAGAGTAATTATTATAAATATATTTGAAATTTAATCCAGGCGGGCTTTTTTACATCGTTGATATGGGCTTTCTCGAGGTTATTGAATCCAACAAATCCAAGTTCCTGAATTTCAACAATAATAAATATCAAAGATTTCAGGATCTCTTGCAGAATACAAATATTAGGCGAGTAGTAAATGCTATTCCCTATTTTCTTTGTGTGAACAATAAGAAGCTTCCCGGCTATGTAGAGGGAGATGTCCCTCTTGGTATCGTCAACTATCAGCCTGATGAAGAGACGCGACGTTATCTGAAGGGGAAATTCCCTGCGGTAAGCCTTGAACTCAACAACAGCGGGGAATTCATCGAGATGCTTGCGGTGATGGGCAGTGTGGGCACTGTGGCCTACAACAAGAAATCGGACTTTGATTACTGGGTCTGTGTCAACCGTCATGATGTAACCGCTTTAATGTTCGAAAATTTTTTAAAGAAAATCGACAGTCTTCAAAAATGGGCGACGTTGGAAATGGATGTTCCCGTTCACCTCTTCGTCAACGATATAGAGAATATAAAACAGAATATCTTCGCGGAGGATGAGGAGGAGGCTTTCGGATCCACAATAGGTGCGGTGCTAAAAGATGAGTTTTTCCGCACCTCCATTATCATCGCCGGTAAAATTCCTTTCTGGTGGGTTCTGCCTCATTTCGTTAAGGATGAGGAGTATGAAAAGTTTTTCGGATTGCTCCCCGATGAGTTGAAAAGGAGGGACTATGTAGATCTTGGGAACCTCTATGAAATATCGAGGGACGATTTCATGGGGTCTGCACTTTTTCAGATAATCAAGTCCCTCGGCAACCCCTTCAAATCCATCATTAAAATAGGGGTTCTGGAAAAGTATCTATTCGGTGAGCAGGATTATCTTCTGCTCAGCCAAAAGCTGAAAATGAACATTCTCAGGGGAACGCTCGACAACACTCTGATGGATTCCTATCTCATGATGTTCCGGGAGGTCTACGATTATTACAACAGTACCATGGAGGATAAAAATCTTCTCAATATCTTAAAACAGAATCTCTACCTGAAAATCGATCCACAGATTACACGTTATATCGGTGTCAAGGACCGAAAAAATATTCCCTATAAAGTGGCGGTAATGTCAGGTTATGTCAAGGACTGGGGATGGGACATCAATATCCTCCGCGACCTGGATAACTTTGATAACTGGGATTTCGGGAAAGTCATGATATTCTGGGAGTCCGTCAAGCGATTCATGCTGCTGAGTTATCAGCGTATCTCCGCCCAGCTGCCAGCCCTCAACCTGCAGAAAAAGATATCAGAGTCGGATTTCCTCCTGCTGAGCCGTAAGATAAAAACACATTTCCGTCAGGAAAAGGATAAAATTGACCACCTGATCACCTTTAAGGACACTCCGTATGAGCAGGTTCTCTATATTGAGCCGATAAATCAGGGAATTACAGAAACAGAATGGCGGCTCAACAAGCGGGATAGAAGTGAACAGGACGCTTTTCAGTCAACAACCATTCGTTCAGAAAAGAGCCTGATAAAATTGCTCACATGGATGGCGCTTAACAGGATATATGATCCGACTTTTACCCGGTTGAATCTGCAGTCTGGATACAGTCGTATCAATCAAACTCTGGTGACGGAACTATTAAATACCATATATAATTTCTTTACCAGCGATAGGATTAAAACGACCAATGAGTATTATCTCAATTCTGATTTTAAGCTGCTGAACCTGATCATAATCAATTTTAACATGGAGGGAGCCGAGACAGTCAAAACCGTCCATCATCTCTACATGACGAGCTGGGGGGAGGCTTTCCTCAAAGAGTATTCCAGCGAAGGTGATCTGGCTCATATACTATCGGATATTCTGAAAGATGGAATGAAATTGAAACGCAGTTTTGAAGACTATTGCTGTATCGTTACGCCGGAATCCTACAAGAAGCACTACAAGAAGATAATCACAATTTTCAGGGATGCTTATGCCTGGATTATTGAAAAAAAGGATCAAAGAACGGTTCGGCTGATAACGCGTCTGGGGAACAATTTCATTAAAGTCACCCGGGAAAAGGATAAGGTGACATCAAACGTTTATGCGAATCTCATTAATCTTCTTACGGCTTCCACACTTAAGCCAAAACGGAGTATCGAGTATCGGTTTGTCTCTTATGAGGATCATCTCGCATCAATTGAGGAAGTATACAGTAATGCCCGGAATAATGCCATCACCATTATTTTCGAAGAGAAGGGTGATGTCGCAATATTCTACGTGCGGAATGAAAGCGGGAATTTCTTTGTGTTTTTCAAGCCCAAAAAATTAATGGATCAGTTTTTGATATTTCTTTATGGTTTTTGCAAGGGTATAATTCAGAAGGTCAACACAGGAACAGGCCGTACACTCATGGGTGAAAACAGTCTTCAGGTAATGAGACTGCAGAGCGATAAATTCGGGAAGGTTTCCTTCCAGCTCTGTACTGGACTGATTGAAGAGGAGTACCTGACCAAGTATTCCAGCTCTACCACTCTGACCGTCACTGTTGCAAAACATATGGGGGATGATGTATTTTATGATGTCAGGTTCCCGGATGGGACGTCTTCGGGCTTTATGACAATCAATGAGGCCTACAGCGTTTCTGAGCGTATCAGGTCTCATCAGGAGAGGGGGCAGGAGCTTTACAATATTGTAAGGGAATTGAATTTTTCAGACCTGCAGGAACAGGATTGGGAGCTGGGCAGCACAGTCTTCTTCCTGGAAAAATTCAAGCTGGAGTATATGGTTGATAAGTGTCTAAAAAAATGATCAGTATTCGCTTCCCGGGAAGTTGTCGCGGAAAAAACGTACCTTTTTCTTTTCCTTCTCTATCTCCGACTTGTTAAGGGACCCTTTTTCGAGGGCGATATCAAGAAGCTTGACGTGATTGTCGTCATCACTGTCTTCCTTGGATGCGGTCTCCGGTTTGTTGTGTATAGAGGGTCCGGGGGAAGATTTCTTCGTCTCAGACTCCATTTTTTTGATTTTCTCATCGATTTTGTCCTGGGTAAGCAGCGCCAGATCATCATCGAAATCGTCCGGAATTGTATTTGCTTCCTCCTTTTTGACTTTAGCTTTGCCGGAGGGTTTCTTTTTGGACGGAGCCGGTTTGGCTTCCTCTCTTCTCATTTGAGGTAGCTGTATATCTTCTTCTGCTTCCGGGGCTATTCCTGCCGGAGGATTATCGATTTTGAGCTCCAGGAGTTTGATTTTTTCGCCCAAGAGAATATTGATCTGTTTCTCAATAGACATATAGATCGGGGTCGTAAAGGACTTATCTCTGGTGAGAGTTTTTTCCAGTTTTCTCAGATCTTTGATGTCCTGATCTATGGTTTCCAGTCTTTTTAAAACATGGACAACTTTCATGATCTTCCTCTGTTTCGCTTGATTCGGAACAGCATGTCTCCTGTTCCCTTGAGCTCGGAAAATAAATCTATTTTTATACCTGTGGACAGGAATGTTACAGTATGTCCACATCTGCTATATTAATAATAAAGATAGTGTTATTTTTTAGTCAAATCAAATATTTAAAAAATGACCGTTTGATCTTTTTCTACGGTGAACTCCGTATGACATTCAGGGCATATATAATCGCCGCTTTTCTTCACTCTGATCAGGCTTTTACAATCAGCGCACTCAACGATGAGAGGTTCCGAGAACTCTGTTTCAACAGGTATCTCAGGAGTTGCCGAAGAGGAACTTCCGGAAAGTTCCTCTTCGGTTATAGTATCAGCTGGAATCTCCTGTAATTCCCCTTCTTCCCGCAGGATTTCGAAGTCCTGGGATGCAAGAATATCCGTACCAGCGGTGGATGCCTCCGCTGGGTGATCCCTAAGCTCAATGTGATTCTCCATCAGTGTAAGTGCCTGAACCCTCGACTCTGTAAGGGTGAGTACCTTGTCGAATCCCAGCAGGAGAAACAGGGAACGTATCTCCGGAGAGGGGTTGGCGAGTATAAAGTAACCGTTGAGCGAAGATATCTTTTTCTGTATGTGGATCATGAGACCGATGCCGGCCGAACTGATATAATCTGTTTTGCGGGCGTCGAAGACAATAAATTTCTTGTTTTTTTCAAGAAGCAGATTAATGTAGGAGTCGAAATCGTGGCTGCTCCCGGTGTTCAGGGCCCCCTCCACTTCAACGACGGTTATCCTCCCCTCCAGGGCTTCAGAATGATTGATAAATATCATAGGTTTCCTCTTTTCTTTATGGGTATCGCATCCAGGATGGGCTGGTCCATGTTAACAGGAAGCGGTTTCTCGTTAATTTCCTCCTGTTCGTTGCTTTCCTGGTGAATCGCAGGAGTGCTTCGATCTGCTTTCATATCAACAATGGGTTTAAAGGACGATGATTCCTCATCCGCATTGAGGGCTATGATTTCTACCTTTTCCTCGGGGATTGGGGATTCCACCTCCGATTTTTTCCCTTTACCCGCTGTCTGTGAAGCGTTCTTTTGGGATTCGGGGACATTCTGTATTCGCCTTGTTCGAATAAAAACCATCAAGGAGAACAATAATGAGAGAACCAGGGAGAATGAGCCGAGAAGGATGAGAAGCGTTTTACAGTCTCTGATGGTTTTGTTAATAAAATCGTATATATTCTGTTTGCTGATGATAAAGTTGATGGTTCCAAGGGGGATTTCCCTTTTTTTTGTCTTTCCATAGACCCCTTTCGTAAAAAGCCATCCGACTATGTTGATTTTAGGATAGATGTATTCCTTCAGGAGTTTTATCTCTTCCTTTCGGAAGGGGATCTTTTGTTTGAGTATATTATAGTCCTGAATTTGAATTTCCCTGCTGTTTGTTTTCAGCGGCAGGAGGATCTGATCAATATTATAGGAAAACTCGTCATTGATGATGTTGCCTTCCAGTCTGTTTTCCACTTCTTTATTGGAATGGGCCACTATCCGCCCGTCAGCGAGTACAAAAAAGGCCTCGTCTATTCCGGATTCCTTAATCTTTTGATGGAACAGGGCTTTTAGTCGCGTGTAATTTTTCACCTTATAAGAAAGTTCTGCGACGTCTGTAAAAGCCTGGGCGAGGGCAGGGGCGATTTTTTTTGTTGTGTTTTCAATTTCAGAGATTCCACGGGTAACAGTGAAGTAAAAATAGACTCCTGTTATCACACCGGATAACAGAATTAAAAGAAAGAAAACAGTAAAAAAAATAAGGAAAGGGAAGCCTTTCTGCTTTTTTGTTTTGCTCATTGGGCTCACGATATTAATATGTTTATTGATAATATCGGTATTTTAGTGACAATGGTTCAATATTTCTTGATCAAATGCCGGTTATAAAACGACTTTGTCATTCAGATGAATCTCGCGGGATGCAGAATAAACTACATTAAATAGGGTCAACAAGGGTCGATATGAAAGAAGGGAAGAGCGAGATACAGTATCCCCAGATAAGGGAAGGACTGTCACTGGAAGAGTTTACTCCCCAGGAAAGGAACATTTTGGAATTTATCAATCAGAAAGTGGCTGCCGGGAATAATCTTGAGGAGATCATTGGCTTTATCTTTGAGAATACCCGGGACCTCTTTCCCTGTGATCGGATTGGGATTGCCTTCATGGAAGAGGACGGAAACAGGCTCAGCCTCTATCACGTGATTGCGGATTATGAGCCTGTCTTTTTGTCCAGCGGATATTCGGCGGATATCAGGGGAAGCTCACTTGCCTCCATCTTTAATCAGGGATATCCGCGCATCATCAATGATCTACAGGCCTATGGCAGAGAACATACGGACAGTGAATCAACCAGACTTCTTTTGAAGGAAGGAATCCTCTCCAGCATGACTTGTCCCCTGAAGGTAGAGGGGCGTTTGGCAGGGGTTCTTTTCAGAAGCTCCAAAAAGGCCAATGCTTATAACGATCACATGATTCGACTGCAGTTGAGTATCAACGAGAGATTGGGACAGGCTGTGGAAAAGGCCTACCGGATTGAACAGCTTACAGAGGCCATTCATTCTTATATGGAGATGCTTGGTTTTGTGAGCCACGAATTGAAGAGCCCCCTGGCATCAATGATTACAGTAGCTAAAACCCTGACAGCCGGATATTATGGACCGCTAGCCGAGAAGCAGAAGGAGATGATAGAACGTATGATCCGGAAGGCTGAATACCTGCATAATCTCAGCACGGAATATCTCAATCTATCGCGCTTCGAGAGTGGTATGATGCAACTGCGAGTCAGAGAGGTGGATTATCTCTCGATGATAATCATGCCACAGATGGAATTGCTTATGCCTCAGATAGAGGAAAAGAGGATGCGAGTGGAAAAGGACATGCCGGAGGGGCCGATCCTGATAAACTGCGATCCGGAATTGCTGAAGATCGTAGTGGTTAACCTTCTGGGAAATGCCGTGAAGTACGGAGATGATGGCGGCGAGATCAGACTCTCTGTGAGGGAGAGAGATGATAAGCTGATAACTACAGTATGGAATCAGGGGCCGGGTTTTTCCGAGGAGGGTAGGAAGAGGCTCTTTAAAAAATTTTCCAGGATTGAATCTGATGAGTTGATGAAGCGCAAGGGATCCGGGATAGGGCTCTATGTCAGCTGGAAAATCGTGATTTTGCATGAGGGTTCCCTCCGAGCAACCTCAAAAGAAGGAGAATGGGCGGAATTCAGCTATGAAATACCCAGAAGGTATAATGGCAATCCGGTGTAAAGGCGCGTGGTGGACATTCACCTGGTTTATGGGTCTTGTTTTTCCCGGTTGGTAATTTCAAAACGGTGGAACACATGACCATGGGAATCGATAGCACGAAATAGTAACCTGTTTCCCTTTACATCCAGCAGACAGAAATGATAAGCGAAGTGCTGCACCTGGATCTGTGGCCATTCCCGATATTTTGTATCATCCAGGGGGGATCCCCCTCCTCCGGTTATGACATAACAGGGACCAGTCCCAGGGGGCCATTGGCCGAATTCGAAATCATGCGTGTGTCCCTGGAAAATCATACTGATATAGTATTTTTCAAGCAGAGGGACAAGATTCTTTCGCAGGAGTTCTTCCCCGTCGTAGTATTCCTCCGCCCATCCTTCGGAATAGAGGGGATGATGGATGAATACGAATCTCCACTTTGCTTTCCGGCTTTTATCGCTTTCCAGGTCGTTTATCAACCATCTGTATTGCTCGCTGCCCGGTGAAATGTCTGCCGGGTCCTCCTTGTTGCTGTCAAGAAAGATGAAGTGACTGTTCCCGTAATTAAAGGAATACCAGTAAGGATTCCCGGGGTTCTGGAAAAACCTTTCATACCAGAGGACCCGGTTGCCGGATACGGCGGAATTGTATTCATGATTTCCAGCGACGGTATATACGGGGATGTTCCTAAGAAGATGTCTTGCCGGGAAGAAGAATTCCCTGCCCCACTCCTCATAGCGCCCATTGGAAACCATATCTCCCACGTGGACTGTGAAATCCGGCTTATGCCTCAGGATCTCTTCGGTGTTCCTTTCGAAGGCATCTTCCCCATTGGCCGTGTCTCCCAATACAGCAAAACGGAAGGGCTTGTCTTCCCTGGGGGCTGTTTTCAATGTGAAGACCGGGCAAATTGTTTTTCCCGATTGGATCTGGTAGGAGTAGGTTCGCCCGGCCTTTAATCCATTAATGGATATTTTATGCAGTGTGGCAGGCTCAATGCCGTGAATCGTCCTTATGGGGGAAGTTTTACTCCAAAGGGATAGAACAGCATTTGTGGGGATGTTTGTTTCCCAGAGGATTGTGGCCTCATCCTGATTAATATTCTGAAGATACGGACCCTTAATGATAAGGGGATGGGTTGCGAAGAAACCGCTTATCTTACGTGAAAGATCATCGGTTTTCAGAAGGCATTTCAGTATCAGCGGGGGATGCATCTGATTTGCGGCAAGGATGGTTTGGTCGGATAATTCCAGTGATGGTGCAAAGAGGGGGTGTCTTGATCCCTGGAGTATGCGGTCCAGCATACTGACGGTATCCTCAAGGAGTGAGGCAAGGGTGTTCAGGGAATGATATACCTGACCAAGCTTCAGGCCCGATTCGATGAAGCTGCCGTAGCTCTGCCGGTTGATCAAACGGACGGCGATACGGAACTCTTCTCCGGGACGGGCGTTTTCTGTCAGTATCACACTCCCGTAACGCCGGAAAAAACCGGAGAATTTTCCGTTCACGAAAATCTGGCAGTCATCATCCACCTTGAAGTCAAAGGATATCTGGGCGTTCTTTGTAGTGTACCGGTGAATTTTTGCCGGGATGATGATTTTCTTTCTGTACCAGGCATTGCTGAAAGTTCCCTCCCACCGGTGATTGAGATAGACCGTGTTCCATTCTGAATCATCCAGGTCAGGTTCACGAAAGATGTCTTTATCCTCCTGAAGGAATTTCCAGCTTCCATTCGTGTAGAGAATCGTTTCCCTGGCATGCTGATGAATGAGATCCAGATTGCTCTGAAGACGGTGAAGTCCTGCATCTCGATAGAGTAAATAGGCGTCTATCAGCATGCCGAAAACCGTTTCGCTCCTTCCCTTGACGGCGATGAGGAATCTATCACCTGCCTTGGCTGATGGGGTAAGGAGCACTTTCCTGTCCCAGTAGAAAAAACCTGCAGGTTTGCCGTTTATAAATATCTGTCCTTCACTGTCCAGGGATATCTTAAGATAAACCGCTTTCCCTTCTATCCCTGTTGGGATGGTTATCCAGGTGCGGAACCAGCAATAAACTGAGGTACCCTTCCAGCGATAAGGGGGATGGATAAGGTCCCAGGTAGAATCATCATAGGATGGTTTTTCCGCCTCCGGGATTCTTCCCAGGGAGGTTCTCCAGAAGGCCAGAGGGGTGCGGATTTTTATTGGATAATCCATCAATAGGATCTGGGAAGAATCGGCCTGTAAAAAGAAAACCTCTTCGGGAATAAGAAAACAGAGGATCAATGTTGCCAGTACAAGGCCCTTTTTAATCATGGATCATATCTCCGTTAATTATCATGAAAGCAAGTATCGGCGAGGAAGCTCATTGAGTCAAGAAAGGTTGTTCCTTTTTTCCATCATTCTTGAGGACAGTCCAGGTATTTGGATGCTGGAGAAAGATTTATTCACTTGACGGAACGTAGCCATGAGGCCAGACTTCTTTCTTGATTAAACGGCATAATATAGGAGAGGGATTCGGAGGTGCTATGAGATATCTGGTTATCGGTTCCGGCGGGCGCGAGCATACGCTGGCCTGGAGGCTTATGCATGATGGCAGCGCCAGGGAGGTTTTTGTTGCTCCCGGCAACGGGGGTATATCCCGGGAATATCGTGTTGATCTCTCTCAGAGCGATCATGCAGGTATTGAGCGATTTTGCCGGGAGAAGAAAATCGATGCAGTTGTAGTAGGACCGGAGGCACCTCTTGTAGAGGGATTGGTGGATTTCCTGGATGAGAAGAAGATTCCGGCATTCGGTCCCGTGAAAGGAGCGGCGCTTCTCGAAGGCAGTAAAATCTTTGCCAAAACAATAATGGGAAAATACAACATACCCACTGCCTTATATAGGGAGTATGTGGGGAAAAGCAGCATTCTTAAGGGGATGGATCTGATCAGTGAATTCCCAATCGTAATCAAGCTGGACGGGCTTGCTGCAGGTAAAGGTGTGGGCATCCCGGAAAGCAGGAGGGAGGCTGTAGAGTTTATTGAAGCAAATGTAAGGGAGGATACTCGTGTTTTCGTTGAGGATTATTTGGAGGGGGAGGAGGCCTCGGTACTCGGTATTTCTGACGGAGAGGAAATACTTCCCTTCGTAGCGGCTCAGGATCACAAAAGGGCGTTCGACGGGGACAAAGGACCCAATACGGGAGGTATGGGCGCCTATGCCCCGGCTCCGGTTGTGGATGGGGAAAGGCTCTCCCGGGTGTGCAGAGAGATACTGAAACCCACCATTGACGGGATGCGGCAGGAGGGTATCCCTTTTAGGGGGGTTCTCTATGCCGGTTTGATGATCAAGGGAGATAGTATTAAGGTATTGGAGTTCAACGTTCGTTTCGGTGATCCCGAGGCACAGGTAATCCTTCCCCTTCTTAAGGGAAGATTGGGAGATCTTCTTGAGGGATCCATCAATGGGACATTAGGGGAACAAAAGATTTCCTTTTCCGGCCAACATGCCATCACGGTGGTTATGGCTTCCGGCGGTTATCCGGGGGATTATGTTAAGGGCAGGGAGATTCGGGGTCTTGATCAGGTGAAAGGGGATGTTCTCCTGTTCCATGCGGGGACAAAAGAACAGGACGGACGATATTATACCAGCGGCGGCAGGGTTCTCAATGTTACAGCAATGGGGGATAGCCTGGAAAAGGCACGGGATCTGGTATACAACGAAATCGGCAAGATTTCCATTGATGGGGGCTTCTACAGGAAAGACATCGCTTATCGCGCTCTTACGACGCGATAGGTTCAAAAAGTATTGACTTGCCCAGTTTTTTTTACTATCATCAATAGCAGTCCTAATTAATGAAACAGGTGATGGTCATGAATAAAAGAAAGCTTTTTGTTCCAGTATTTTCCCTCCTGGTCTTGACAGTATTCCTGTTGGGGGGGGCCGGGTCCGTCACAGGTCAGTATAAGAGCCGAGTGGAGAAACAGCGAGAATTAGATCGGTTGGAATTGGAGAAGGTTAAAATGCGTGTTGAGCGTATCCGGACCAAGCTCGCCGCAGATAACAAAAAATTTGTAGTGGGTATAACAGAAGCCATAAAACATAAAATTGAAGAAATAACAGGTTATAAAAAACCTAGAAATTTGAGTGAAAAGAGAATGCGCTACAAGAGCAGTATCGCGGAACAGGCCTTTGTGGAGTTTCTCAAGCGTCTTGATGGCGAAATTGAGGAGAAAGGTAAGCCGGAACCGAAAGTTGTAGATGAGGATGTTGATGTAGATACTGGAGATAAGGAAATACCGGAACCGGAAGTAAAAATCGATGAGAAGGATAAGGAAATCATCAAGAAACATATGCTGGCGGATCCCAAGGCCAAAGCGTTCAACTGGCGGGATGCCGGCATGATGACATCTGTTAAATGGCAGGGGGTTTGCGGAAGCTGCTGGGCTTTCAGTTCCATGGCCCAGTATGAGGGCTGTTACATGATCAGCAATAAGCGATCTCTGGACCTGTCCGAACAGTATTTACTGGACTGTGCCGTAATCGGCAGCAGGGACGCGGGCAGCTGTGACGGAGGATGGCCGGGGGATGTTTTCGATTATTTGAAGAAAAACGGTGCCGTTGAGGACAAGGTTCTGCCCTATAAAGGGAAGCAGCAGAAATGCCGCAAGCGTCCTGTTACCAATTACAAAGTAATCACCTGGGGGTATGTAGGGAAAAAGGCCAGTACCCCCACAGTCAAAGAGGTTAAAGAGGCTCTATGCAAATATGGCCCGCTTACCTGTGGTGTCTACGCGACTCCGGCCTTTCAATGCTATAAAAGCGGAATATTCGATGAGGGTGCTAGGGGAGAAGGGGCCAATCATGCCATAGTGATCGTGGGTTGGGATGATGACAGGAAGGCCTTTCTTATCAAGAATTCCTGGGGTACGGACTGGGGTGAAAATGGCTACGGCTGGGTCGAGTATGGATGCAATAATGTTGGCGATCATGCTATGTGGATCGTAGTAAAGAAAGAGGGGATGAAATAGAAACGAATTGTGCGTGCCCTGCTATTTTTTCTAAATCCCTCCTGTATCAGGGGGGATTTTTCGTAAAGGTCGTAGATGGTAGATGCTTTGATTGTAAGAAAATTCCTTGATCCCGGGCTCATTTTAAGGTTGTATGGGGATTACAGGTGAGGGATTCAATGGATACGGCCTTATTGCAGAAGGTATTTGTAGGGAGATAAACACCCAGAAGGGGAAAATCGATGATAAATAGGGTCGCAATAAACATGAGACCGGATGATCACGGTTCGTTGCCATTAATTGAAGAAATCATCAGTTTTTTTAGGGAAAGGAACGTGGAGGTCCTGTTGCCGGATTATGATATGATCCGGGAAGATGATCGGTTTGCCACTTTAGTTGTCTCTCAGGAGGTTTTTCTGAAGCAACCTAATATGGTAGTGGTTATAGGAGGCGATGGGACTTTTTTAAGAACAGCGCGAAGCTTTTCTGATACTGGGCAACCTCTTTTCGGAATTAACCGGGGACGTCTCGGGTTCCTGACGGAATTCCTTCCCGATGAGGCCTTGAGTTATCTGGCACGGGTGCTGCAGGGTGATTACTATGTATCTGAGCGGACCCTGCTGGAAGCGGTTCACTTGAGACGAAATAGCGAGATCAACCGTATGATATTCCTCAACGATGCCGTTATTTCCAAGGGGGCGTTTTCGAGGCCCATCGTATTGCATCTCGAGATTGATAACGAGTTTCTAAACTGTTATTCCGGCGATGGGATCATTATCGCCACGGCCACAGGATCGACGGCTTATTCGCTTTCAGCAGGGGGACCCATTCTTATCCCATCCCTGGACAGTGCTTATATCATCAATCCTGTCTGTCCGCACATGCTGGCCATCAGGCCGATGATTCTTCCCATAACGGCCGTGCTGAAGGCGAGGATCGTATCGGACTTCGGCAATTTGTTATTGACAATCGACGGCCAGGAGGCTATCCGCATTGAGGGAAATGATGAAATTCTCTTTCGGGAATCCGGAAGGAGAATCAAGCTGATAACACATCCCCGTCATAACTATTATGAAATCCTTCGGCAGAAGTTGGGCTGGGGAAAGAATCTAAGCGAATAGGGTCATACAATGCTTCTTGAGCTGCGAATAAAGAACTTCATTCTTATTGAGGATTTGAAACTTCAGTTCGGGAAAGGGCTGAATATTCTCACAGGGGAGACCGGTGCGGGAAAATCCATCCTCATAGACGCCCTCTCTGGTGTTCTGGGAGAAAAGATGACTACTGATTCCATCAGGAGCGGTTATGAACGGGCTGTGCTTGAGGGGGTCTTTCACGTGGAAAAGGTACCTCAGGTTCGGTCAGTTTTGGATGAGTCTGGAATCGACATCGAAGACGGAACACTGATTTTAAAGCGCGAACTCTATTCCAGCGGGAAAGGGAGATGCTTTGCCAACTCAACTCAGATTCCCGTGGCCAAACTTCAGGAGATTGCCGAGTACCTTGTGGATATTCACGGCCAGAATGAACACCAGAGCATTGTTAAAATAGCCAAACACCGGGAACTCCTGGATAGCTTTACGGGGCATTATGATCTTGTGAAGCGGATAGGTGAACTCTATCAGAGACTCCATGGTTTGAAGGAAAGAATCGGAGCCCAGCAGATCGATGAGAAGGAGAAGGCCCGAAAAATGGAATATCTCTCTTTTGCTATTCGGGAGATTGAGGGTGCACGCCTTATCCCCGAGGAGGAAGAGACGCTCAAGAGCGAATCCATCCTTTTATCCAACTCGGAAAAACTCTTCACGGAAATCAACAATTCCAACAGGCTTTTAAGGGGAGATGGGGGTATCATTCCGGGGATGAAGCGGGTGGAACAGAGTCTTTCGGTTATTTCTCAGTATGATGCCAATATTTCAGGGATGCTGGATTCATTGAGGGAGGCTCTGTATGGAACGGAAGATGTCGCGGCTTTTCTTCGTGACTATGAAAAGAATGTTAATTTTTCACCGGAACGAATCAACGAGGTTGAGGAAAGGCTTTCACTGATTGCCGGTTTGAAGAAAAAATACGGCGATGGTATTCCGGAGATTCTTCAGTATGCCGAGAAGGCCAAGGCTGAACTGGATGCCATATCGACAGGGGAAGAGCAGATTGAGAGTCTCAAGAAAGAGTATCGGGAGGCGGTCAGGGAAGCCAAGGAAGTGGCCCTGGATTTGTCAGACCGACGAGTGGCGTCAGCCAAGGAACTGGAAACCAGAGTGGAAAAAGAACTTCGGGATCTGGGAATGGGGGGTACAGTTTTCCGAATATCCATAAAACGTGAATTAAGTGCGGAAGGAGAAATTGAGGCGGAGAACAAAAAATATGTCCTTTATCCCCATGGGCTCGATAGAGTAGAATTCCTGATTTCCGCCAATGAGGGAGAAGATCTACGACAGTTGAGAAAGGTTGCATCGGGGGGGGAAATGTCCAGAATTATGCTGGCTCTCAAAAATGTGATTCTTTCGGCGGATATTGTAGAAAGCCTTGTATTCGATGAAGTTGATACGGGAATTGGCGGTAAAACGGCGGAGGTAGTGGGGCGCAAACTCAAGACTCTGGCGAAAAACCGGCAGGTGCTCGTGATTACTCACCTGCCGCAGATTGCCGCCATGTCAGAAAACCATTTCACTGTTCAGAAAGAGAAGACAAACGAACGGGTCCTGACGGTGGTGAAGAACCTGAACCGGAAAGAAAAGATCTATGAGGTTGCCCGAATGCTGGCAGGTGAGAAAATCACGGATATTTCCGTTCAGCATGCCGAGGAGATGGTAGATCTGGCGGAAAAGGGATGAAATGCATCGGTTAATGGGAAAAGTTGCTGAAACAAGCAGGAGGTCTTCGGGCAAAGGCATTAATATCACCGATACTATCAGTGGTATTATTGAGGAGATTGTTCGGCATTCGGATCAATTCCGGCACATCGATCCTGCGATGATTCATATCTGTATGGCATCCAACCGAAAAGGGAGCGGAGGGGCCACCTTCGGTAAACTAGTTCCCCTGAAATTTAAAAATGGTGAAAGCCTGCTGCGGTACCGGGGAAGAATTTACGCCATGCCCCGGGTGGTCCATGAGGGCAGGGATGTTCTCTATATTATATATTTTTACACACCAAGATTCCTAGACCTTTCAGCCAGGGAGAAGCTGAGGGTGATATTCCATGAGCTCTATCATATCAGCCCGGAATTCAACGGGGATATTCGGAGATTTGGAAAAGTAAAAGCGTCCCATGGGTCGTCAAAAAAACGGTATGATTCCCTTTTTGAGAATGAGGTCGAAAGGTTCTATGAATATATTACCACTACTCCATACATAAACTTCCTCAGCATGAACACACTTGAGCTTAAGAATACTTTCCATAAAATATACTGCAGCAGGATGAAGCAGCCAAGGCCGGTGCAAATCAGGAATTAATTGAAGGATCTCTCAGAATTCATAATCACCGCCGGGATTTCCCTTGAAGTCGTTAACCTGTATGTCCGTGATTTTTCCCCAGAAACGTATACCGTAGGGATTGTCTCTTAAATGGCTTAGGTATTTGTGAAGAAGTTCACCTTCACAGTCCACAATCACCCTTACAGACCCGTCAGAGAGATTGGTAGCAGAACCTCGAATCCCCAGTTTCTTGGCATTCTGACTGCAGTAATGCCTGCAGAAAACGCCTTGAACTCTTCCGGATAAAATGATTTCTTTCATCAATCAAGAGCCTCATTACTTCAGTATGTGGATTTCGTTTAAAATAATTGACATATGAACCATTTTCAATAAAAAATATCGGATCATTTGAATTTTTCTCAAGTTTATCTCCTCAGATGCAGATAATGAAAATAGGGTAATCCGTATCAGGGAAAGACATATTAAGCAAAATAATTGACAATCAAGTTGAATTAATCCAGAATGAAGTACAAAAGGACTTTTGATTATCAGGCAATTAATGGTGCCTTTACAGGGAGGTTCTTAATGTTTCGAAAAAGCAATATTTTCATTATAATGGCATTATTCTTTCTGTTGACCTTTGTTGGGGATCTCTCATCGGGAAAATTTGAATATAAAATCCTCGATCTGGAGGGTGTTTCCCGTTACAATGAAGACCGCATAGCCTTTCAGAGCATTCAATTGACTCCCAAAGAGGTTGAGGGCAATAAGGATCAGGACAATTCCATCGCCTGTCTTCTTATTATAAAGGACAGGAAGATGTATCTCCTGAAAGACGGATATGATATGCCTGAAAAGGTGAATAAACGAAAATTTGAACTGGAAGCGGACAGCAAGATGATTGGTGATGTCTGGGGAAATAAGATCGATGATAAGCCGGATTACATCCGAATTATGGAAAGACGTATTGAATTATTAAAGAAAATTGACAGTAAAGAGGACAAGAAACTTTTTGTAGAGGATAAATTCAGCGTTTTTTATAAGAACATGAGAGATGAATTTATAAAGAAACATGTCGATATTTTCCGTGCTCTCATGGTGGATCGAAAAGAATCAGGTCTTTATGTGGAAAGAAAACCGATACCCAAGCGTCTTTATGTGGGTTCCCGAACGGATGAACCAATAAAGTTTGCCACTATCGTCTCCGATAAAACCATTGATGAAAAGCAGTATTATGCGGAAGATGCAGATGGTGATGGAATAACCGAGACCTTCTGGGTTAACATACCCGATGGATTTAACTGGGGATATAAATCCGGACCAAACATCATCTTTATCCTGCAGAATAAGGATCCCGAGATACAGAAACTCATTCAGAATATTACCAACGATGCCTATTATGGAACGGAAAATGAGGCAAAATACATCACTGATGATATGAATAAAACCTTCAAACAGGGTGTGGTAGTTGGTGATGGGAGTAGCAAGAGGTTTGATGACAAAGAGCTCATCGACAAATGGATTAACCTGATGTATCCTGATAAGGGAGAACAGGAAGTCTTGAAATCAGGCGAAGAGAAAAAGGATAAGAAATAAAAATACCTTCATTTGATGATCATAAAGAACCTCCCTCGCAGGGAGGTTCTTTATATCCTCAGAAGAGAGGAAGAAAAAATCTCCTGAATACAGGAGATTTATTTCTTAGGATAATTATATAATCGATTGTATCACGTTATTTCCAGTTTTTCAAAGTGTGGATGATCTTTACGGTTTCATTGGAAGGCAGAAAGTCAAGAGGATCTAGGGGTATATCGTTGGATCTGATCTCGAAATGAATATGGGATCCAGTGGAATTACCACTGCTCCCCACAAGTGCAATAATCTGTCCCTTTTTGACGAAATCCCCTTTCTTGACTAGATTGGCCGAGTTATGGGCATATTTGGTTGTAAAATTATTGCTGTGTTCGAGAATAATGGTAGTACCGTACCCATCCATATATCCGGCAAAAATTACCCGACCGCTTTTGGAAGCCAAAACGGGAGTTTTTCTCGGTGAGGGTATGTCGATGCCAGGATGAAATTTACCCCATCGGAGGCCCAGTACCGACGTAATGCGATATACACCTTCGGCTGGCCAGATAAACTGCTCGTCCTCGCAGGTCAAAAGACCCTGGGTAATCCCTTTTTTGTGTAAGGATTTAAGATAGGATTCTGAGTAAGGAATGAAAACATGAGTATTCATCAGTTCTTTTGTTTTTGCTGCTGAGTTGATGGTGAGAATATCTTCGATAGATGATGAAAACTCGCTGGAATAATTTTCCAGAGCACTTTTAGAGCGTATCATTACCCATTTGCCGACCTGACCCTTGTATTGCTGTATATGCTCATTGTCCAGATAAATCTGTTCCTGGGCACGGGCAATAAATGGGAATGAAATGAGTGAACAGAGTAGAAGAATAAGGATATTCTTTGTATTTTTCATTACGTCTCCTTGACTACGTAATAGTTTTCCTAGGGCTTCATTACTTGATTAACCTTTCCTGAAGCCATAGTAGCCCCTTGGATTGGACTGTAATTATAGATGATCTTCTGAAAGTGACTACGAGTAAAAAAATTAATCTATTATAAATGAATGGGAATTAATAGGTATTACCCACTATATCAATAATAATGTCTAAATTTGTCAACAAGAAAATATTGATTGAGGGAAGCTTTCTATGATCCAAGAAAGGGATTCATTAGGTGCCATTCCCTTTCAGGGGTTCCCCTCAGTAATTATCGGCAAAGGCTGCTTTTTCATGTACTTCTTAGGCGGATTTTTATCCATCACCGAAAGTCCCTGTTTGATATGCGTGCGATGTGACAGCATGAGCAGATTGTTGAATCGCTTCTCCTGAGACAGCCAGACATGGAAATTTGTCATTTTCTGTATATTATAATGAAATCTGTCTTCAGTATAGCAATTACATTCCGGTTCCCGGTTAATCATATGCTTTTTTTGAACAGTCCGTAAGAGCAGTCCCTTGTCATCAATGGGAAAGGCCAGAATGTTTTGCCGAAATTCATCGGAATAGGAAAAATAGTCTTCCGCATTGGACAGATATATCACACGAATAGGTATTTTCAGACTTGTGGCTGATTGGGCTATACCACGCATAGTGGAGGGACCGAGGAGATTTCCCAGTACGGGCTGAATCCTTTTTTGAGCAACCATTTGCCTCAAATACTGATAATCATCCTGATTGTCATGAAAAGAGGTAAAATTATATTTACGGGTCATATATTTAAAGAGTTTAAACCGTTTGACCATGGCTTCTGACTGATAGGCCAAATCCCAGGCTCTTTTGTATTTGGGGAGATCCGGGAATTCTGAAAAACGATTCATTATCAGCCCAAGGGTGGATTTGTAGTTTTTCTTTTCCCATAATGAAGCATAATCATCGAATGTCGGTGATATATGAATTAAATAGATATGAATTCTGTTCAAATAGACCGCCATGGGATCAAAATCGATCAACCAGGCATAGTCGGAGCGGGCATAAGCCATGAGGGTAAAATTTTGATCGGTTCCAACACCTACATATCCCCCCTTCAGGTTTTCAATATAGGGTTTGTAGAGATCCAGTCTGATTTCATTGGATGAGAGGAAGTGTTTAAGATTGGATTTTGTATCAAGAGGGTCGAGATCCTTGACAGTAAAACGATCCAGCCGCTGTTCTTCCTGAAGGCGAGTATACTTTTCCGCGGAGGTTCTGCAGTTGACATAATAAATCAGAAGCGGAAGCAGTGCCAATAATAAGGTTATTTTGCTTAACAGGGTGTAATGCGGCAGTTTTAACCCCTCGGGTGAGGATTCTGGGTTTTGAATGGGGTTTTCATAACGTCTAAGCTGGGTTATTTTGTGAGAATATCGTGTTTTCATGGTATTAATTTATCAGCCTCTGCATCATCTCTAATGTATAATTGCTCTTGATATGCCTCCTTCTGAGGCAGTAATTGTTCCTTGTTAAAATATTGGGCCCGTAATCCGTGGAAAAGACCCGGTCATATCCGGCATTCTGACACAGGTCAATTATATACAGATCATAGCTCCCGTAGGGAAAGGCAAAATAGTCAATACTTTTATTGAGATATAATTCCAATACTCTCTTGGAGAGGTAGATTTCTTCAAAAAGCAACTGTTTGAAGCCGCTTGATGCAGTATTGTTGAGTTTAACCAGATCCCTGTGAAAAATCGTATGAGATTCGATTGATATCCCGTTTTTTTCCATCTCCCTGAGTTTCTGCCAGTTCAATGATTTTCCACCGCTTTTCGATATTCTGTCAGTATAAACGAAGAGCGTTACGGGGTAGTTGAATTCCTTTGCCAGCGGCATGAGTTTAGTATACATGGAATCATAACCGTCATCAAAGGTGAGAACAATAACCTTTTCCTGAAAGGGCCTGGGATTTTTCAGACGGAGGACAAGTTCCCTGAGGGGTATAACCTCGACCCCTGATTTTTTGAAGAGCGAAAAGTGATCTCTCAGTACAGAATAGCTGATAGAAAAGGGGCCTTTGCCATCAATATTATGATATAATAATATTGGAATGGCCAGCAGTCGGTCCCGTATTTCCTTCTGTTTGATATTCCAGTCCGGGGAGACCTTTTTAATATCCCGGATCCCTTCATCAGGAAATAACACCAAGCCACCGATAGTAATGACTATTAAAGAGAAACAGATTACGAGAATGGAGTTAAATGATATTTTCATCTTCGATGGGCTATAGGAGTATCAGAGGTCAATGCTGAGATATCATTATTTGCTTTTCCTGTTTATATAGCTGATAAAATGGTCTCCGTAACGGTCTTTCAGTCTTTTCCAGTCATCTCTCCTTAAACTTTTTCGGCAAATCGGCGATCCGCATGTGCAAAGAAAATCCCAATCCCTGTCGGTGGCATCCGTAGCATAATCGTAGGTAATCTCCTCACCGGCTTTAATGATTCTCCTCGCCACCAGCCGTTCGCCCTCATACCAGGCATTTGGATCACAGGAATGATTCATGAAGTTGGCTGGATCAGAATGGGCATCCTCCATACTGGTATAACCGGAAAAGAGATCATCATCCACTTGGTAGCAATAATGCAGAAAAGTCCGTTTTTCCTCATCGGGTAATGCCTTAATCATCTCCATGGAAAGGAGACTGAACAGATTACTGTCGCTGGGATGGGGTTGCCAAATGACCTCGCCCTCGGATATGGTTTCTGTTGCAAAGAGTCCAAAATCTCCACGGGGCTTCTTTTTTGGGGTGATTTTGGAATTCAGCATGATTCCTTTCCTGAATGATGGGGATAATGTTTGATGCTTCCCGTGAATTATAGCGCTTACGACACTGGGGGTCAATCACTAAATTTTTGCTTCCAGCCATCTTTATTTGACATTTTTGATTGTTATAATTACTTTATTATTAATGTTATATTGATGTTTAATATTATTTTAATGTCGCTTTATTCAATAGGTTGTGAGTGATGTTAAAAGAAGGGGGGTATTATGAAGGCAGGGTTGTTGATAACTGGCAACGGGGCTCTGATTTATTTAACATCCCATTCCAGTTATATGGATGATAGCCTTATAAAAAAATTTGAGTCTAAAGGAATAACAAAGTTTGTTGCCTATGAAGTTCCTGTAGAAGAGGCAAAAAAGAGATATGGTGGTCATTTTGACTTGGTTGTGAGGGATTTGCGAGAATCCGATGATCTCAGGATCCTGGATTATGATGGATCCAGGGCTTTCAAGATGTTTTCCTTTAACGAATTGGGAACTCCATTGATGCATGAATAATCTGACTAGGGCTTATAAAATCGATAGGCGTCAGGAGCATTCAGGCATAACGAAGTAGCCTTTTATGATCAATACAGAGGCTAATCAGTGAGAAGCCGTGATAGGTACATTGTGATTAAGGAAAAGAACCCCTCTTTATATAATAAGGAGGGGTTCTTTTCCTTATATGTAAATAAATCATATTCATACCGACAGATGGGTGCGGTTCCAGACAACAATGGAAATGGCGTCCTGGCCTGATTCACATGAAATTTCGATTCAGATAAGATCAACTTTGATCGATAATATATAAGTGCATGATTTCTCTGATAGAGACTATATGGCGATAGAGGGAAAGAGATTGTAATGACCGAAACGAGAGGATTGGATCTTATGGCCATGCTTCAGGGGCCCAGGGGTTATAAAGGGAAAACGGTTCATGAGGAATTGAGGCAGGATTCATCGGAATTCAGAATACTTGTCGAAAGCCAGTTGGCGGATGTTGCAGGCAGGTCTTCAATGCCGGGAGATACATTGATGAGTTCCTTGATCCGAAAAGAGGAAAGAACCCCTGAGGCAGCAGGAATACCAAGCAGTATAGCCCCGTCAGACAGGGGAAACTCAATTCCGGAATTATACAAACGGGAAGAAGGCCCCCGGATTGAGGAGAGGATTACGCCGCGGGAGGGGCAAGATGCATCCTCCAAGAGTGATACAGACGCGGCGGAAAAAACGAGGGATGTCAAGGACAGGAAAGACTCCCAGGCAGAAAAATCCCGGGATGAATCAGCAAAATCGGTCTCAGAAGAAATGGGAAGTGTAAAGAAGGATGCATCCCAAAAGGAAAAGATATCCGGGGAGGATATGAAGGGTTTGATTGCAGGCCTTATGGGGATGGGAAATGTTTTAAAGGAAACACCGCGTCTTCAAAAGGATTTCAAGGATCTGATAAAGGGCCTGCAGGATCTGATGAACAGGGAGAACGGCAGTAGGGGAAAACTGGCTCAGGTCCCGGAAGAAACCTTGAACGGGTTTAAAAGCTTGGTTTTGAAACTGAGAAAGTTGCTGGGTAGTACGGAAAAAGCGAGTCAAGGCGTTGGGAAAGAGGTTCCGGTAAAACTGACGGAACTGAGAAGATATATCGAGAATCTAATTGCCGTTCTGGAAAAGCAGAATCGGCAGATTTCCACTGGGAAAGGGAGAACCGAGTCCAGTCATTTTACCATCAAGGATGTCAACCGGGAAGTTAAGAATCCCAGCGTGGAACAGAAGATGGTATCGCTTCAGGACAATCTGGTCATGGTGAAAAAGGAAGGGGGTTCCGCCTTTCAGGGGGAAACGGGTTTTGGAATGGGGCAGTTTTCCCGGGGTGATGCTGCCGGGGCCAAAAGTCTGAATGTTCCTGCCGGTGTGCCCCGGGGACCGATCTTCCAGGAACAGCTTCAGAACCTGATTCAAACGGCAAGGATAACGGTTCGGGATGGAAATAATGGTAATCTCAGCCTCAATCTCTATCCGGAATCCTTGGGGAAGGTCAATATACATCTGGGATTGGAGCAAGGGGTGCTGACAGGGCGTTTTATCGTCGATACACCGGAAGCGAAAGATGTGCTGATGGATAATCTGGATGTCATGAAGAGCCAGATGGAGGAAGCAGGATTGGCTGTCGGAGAGTTTCAGGTTAATGTAAGGGACAATTCAGACCGATCCGTCTATCAGGAAAAAAGAGAGGGGGTGGTTGCCCTCAATGCCTTATGGGAAAAAGCGGAAGGGACCCAGGAATACAATATCAATGCCGTTTCTTTGCATGACGGTATGATTGATATGAAGATATAGGAGAAAACAAATGGATAAGAGCATTCCCATGTCACTGGAGGATCTCAACAAGGCCAAACAGGATGCCTTCGGAGTCAACAATAAGCTGAGACGGAAGGATGGAAGCCTGAAAACAGATATGGGCAAGGAATCATTCCTGAAATTATTAGTAACGGAATTACGGCATCAGGATCCAACTCAGCCCATGCAAGACAAGGAGTTTATAGCTCAAATGGCACAGTTTTCTTCTCTGGAGCAAATGACCAGCATCAATAAATCCATTCAGGAACTGAATAAAAGCGCCAATGCTGGTGAAGCCTATGCTCTACTGGGTAAAAGAGTTGAGGGTCTTGATACGATGCGGGGAGAAAGGATTGCGGGGACCGTCGATAAGATATTCCGAAGGGACAACGCTCTTCGATTGATTGTAAACGGAAGAGAGCTGGACCTTTTGGAGATTCATGCGGTTTATCCTCAGAAGGAAGGCGGGGAAAAAGACCTTCAGCATGCGACCAGGAGATTATATGAAAGATCCGCCCTGCAGAGCAAGGGGAATGTTTTTGACAATAAATCCGCAGAGGCCCAGAGAAAGCAATAGTTAGTAGAAGGCGGAATCCTGCTAAAGAAAAATCGATTCTCATCGATACTATACTATGGGGTAGGGATTACGCAGAAACGAGTTTTGGGCGAATTGGATTTCTGATATCAACAAATACTTATTAAAAGGGGTAAAACAATCATGATGCGATCACTTTTTTCCGGGGTTTCAGGACTGAAGAATCATCAGACCAGGATGGATGTTGTCGGCAACAACATATCCAATGTTAACACCTACGGTTTTAAGGCCAGCCGTGTGACTTTTCAGGATATGCTGTCCCAGATGATGGCCGGCGCTTCCAAGCCCCAGGAAAACGTTGGAGGCGTCAATCCTAAACAGGTGGGGCTTGGAATGACCATTGCCTCAATTGACAGACTTTTCACCCAGGGAAGCCTTCAGACTACTGGCAATCAGACCGATTTGGCGATTTCCGGAGACGGCTTTTTTGTTGTGGCTGACGGTGCCAAGAAATATTATACCAGGGCCGGTACGTTCGGTCTTGACAGAGATGGCAATCTCGTAAATCCCGCCAATGGATTGAAGGTTCAGGGGTGGGGTGCTGTGGCTAACGAAAAGGGGGAAAAGGTCGTCAATACCTCAGGTACGACAGAGGATATTGTCATTCCCGTATACGGAAAGATCGAGGCCCGTGAGACATCCTTTATTAAGTATAAGTGCAATCTGGATTCCAAACTGCCGGTTCTGCCTCCCAACGCTACAGGCCGTATGAGGTTAGAATCCGGAGTAACAACCAATATTGACGTTTATGATAAAAAGGGTGATACACATCGGTTGACTCTGAACTTCTGGAAAACCGGCGCCAATCAGTGGACCGCCTCAGCTGCCATAACCGGGGCAGAGGGGGGGATTACACTGGATGTGCCCGCCGGCGCGGGACAGCCCAATCAGCTCAATACGGGCAGCCGCTTCAATGTGCGTTTCTCCCCGGAGGGACGGATTATATCCGTGGGTGATGCCGCCAGTCCCGATGAGTTGAATCAGGGGGACCTCTTTGTTAACGCATCTTTCCGTGTTCCCGGTGATCCCAATCCGCGTTCCATACGCCTGGATCTGGGGAAGTCGGGTCTTGTAGCTGGGATAACACAATTTTCCTCACCGTCCACGACCAAGGCAGTTGAGCAGGATGGCTATGGTATGGGGTACATGGAATCCTTCAATATAGATAATTCCGGCGTTATTACCGGGGTATATTCCAACGGCACTAAACTGATGATCGGCCAGGTGGCTATGAGCGTTTTTACCAACCCCGGTGGATTGATTGCGGCAGGGGAGAACCTCTTCGAGGTATCCAACAACTCCGGATTGCCCAATACCGGTCCTGCGGGTCAGGCGGGGAGGGGTAAGATCATTGCTGGGACTCTGGAAATGTCCAATGTAGATCTATCCGATCAGTTCACCGATATGATTATCACCCAGAGGGGTTTTCAGGCCAACTCGAGGACGATAACCACCTCGGATCAGATGCTTCAGGAACTCATCAATCTTAAGAGATAGTCATGGCCGGTGATATGAGATGGAACAGAGGAGCGGGATGACCCCCGCTCTCTTTGTTTGGGAGATGAGTGATCAGTTTCTGTGAAGGCATTATTTGAATGGACAAAAGGGAAAGCGTTTTTCATTTATCTATGATATATTTGAAAATAAAGAACATACTTTCATACTGAGTCCTCGAGGTTTCCCATGCTGGCATTTATTGAAAATCTTTCTCCCTATATACTGCCGCCGCTTCTGTCTCTTATCGTCGGCATAACCCTGGCGGTTATATCGCTGGTCAAGGGAAAGTTCGAAAGGGACAATATCCTTTTCTCTATGGTGTGCATCTGGTATGTGCTCATCTCGCCTGTCTTTATAAGTCATCACCTTATCCAGGATGAAAAAATTATCCTCAGCATCGACCGCTGGACTCATTTTGTTTATGTCTTTATCCCGGCCATCAATATTATATTCTTTCATCGTCTCGTGAATATTCAGCGTCGGAAGATGGAAATTGCCTACCTTGTTTTGAGTACGGCGCTCTCCCTGTCCACTTTCACGGATTACTACTTTTACGGTCTTTATAAATTTTCCTGGGGATACATCGCCAAAGGCGGCATCATATTTCAGATCTTCGGGGCTTATTCCTTTCTTTCACTCATATACGTCTCCATTATTACCATCAAGCGATTGCGGTCGGAGCGGAATGAGGTGATGCGGATGAAGATAAAATACATCGTACTTTCCCTGCTTCTGATGGCGGCTTTGACTACCTGCAACATCCCTGCCATCAACGGTATTGATTTTTATCCTTTTGGAAACTTTATTTTCATTCCGCTGGCAATCATGGCTTACGGAGTGCTGCGATACCGTCTGCTGGATATACGGAGTATTCTCCATCTCACGCTGATGTGGCTGGTCCTTTCCTCGCTGATAGCGCTCCCCAATGGGATCATTTTCGTTCTTCTGCGACCTTATCTGGGACATATGGATTCCGTACTCCTTTTTCTCACTTTAACCGTCTGGTTTTTTCTCAACTATCTCTATATGCGCCGTATTCAACCGATGATTGACCAGGTATTTAACAAGCGTAAATTTAACCTCAGGAAATATGAGGCGGAGTTTATCGATGAAATCTCACTACTGAAAAATCTTGGGGAGCTGATCAGGGAATTCCGTGAAATATTGAAGAAGACCCTCAATCTTCAATTTGTGGAGTACTATCAGCGAAAGGGAGAAGATCTGGAGTACAGCAATGGCGAAAAGACCCTGGTCGTGGATGAGGACATTCAGGACTGGTTTCTGGGAGCGAATCATCTCGCAGAAAAAAACATGGTGGAGACCAATCCCTATTACGCTCAGATTCGGGAAAAACTCCTGGGGCTTTTCGAACATACGGAGAGCAACTATATCGTCCCTCTTGTTCAGAATGACGGTCTCATGGGTATGCTCATCATGGGAGAGAAGACCAACTTGAAGCAGATTATGCCCGATGAGATCCGTTTTATCAATAACGTAAGATCGGCCGCCGCAATTTCGCTTTCCAATTCATTGATGTATCAGAATCTCTCCAATCTCAAGGATAATCTTGAAATGATCGTGGAGGAGAGGACCAGAGAACTCAAAAAGAAGAATGATCAGATGCTTTTTGAACTGAAGGTGGCCAAAAATGTGCAGAAGACCATGCTGCCCACCAATCTCCCCAATAACGAGAATATACAGATCGCTTCAAGAATTATTCCGCTGATGGAGGTTAGCGGTGATTTCTATGATATCATTCAGATCGGGAGTGAGCGGATTGCTATTGCCCTGGTGGACGTCTCGGGCCACGGTGTGCCATCAGCCCTCCTGACCTCGATGATCAAGTCTGAAATCGACAATCAGCTGAAGACTGAGCGCGATACAGCGCTGATCTGCTCCAACCTCAATCTTAATCTCCAGAACACCCTCTCTGAAACGGGTTTTTATTTCACGATGTTCCTCTGTATCCTCAACATAGGCAGCATGGAGATGGAATATTCCAACTGCGGTCATACGGATCCCATCATCATAAAGGCCAATGGGGAGATCGTGCGTCTTTCCACGGACGGTTTTTTCATCGGAACACCCTTCGAAGCCGCTTATGAGAGCCGCAAAATCAAGATGGATGAGGGGGATCGGATCTATTTTTTCACGGATGGTGTCACGGAAGCGCGGGATAACGAGGGACAGTTTTACGGGGAAGAGAGGCTGATTGACGCTATAAAGGAGACCCTGGATCTCACTGTGGAGAAACAGCTCAAGGCAATGATCGAAAAGCTGGAGAGGTTCCAGGAAAACAATGCGGACGGCGGCAAGGATGATATTACCCTTATGATTGCCGAGATAGGCAAACCTCTCTCTCTCTCCAAGAGGATAAAGGAGGTCGTTAAACTCTATAAGGATAAGGAATACCGTAAAGCCATCGAGAAGCTTCAACAGGTCGATGAAACGTCCCTTTCCAGCCTCCATCTCTATCTGTTGGCCAAGCTTTATTCCAGCGTGGATAACATGGAAAGAACCCTTTACTATGTGGATCGTGCCCTGGAAAGAGAGCCCGGGAACAGGGAATACCTCTATTTCAGGGGCAGGATGCTTTTCCGCTGTGGGCGCATAGAAGAGGCCAGGGACACATTTAAGAGTTTGATGGCTCTGGACCCGGAATACAAGCGGGTTCGTCTCTTCATGGACAAAATCGACGCACAGCTTACTTAAAGGGCATCCTTTACATCTGAATCTCTTTTGTCGTCCCAGGGATGAAATCTCTTGGAAGCGTGTCCCTGTAAGTTTACAGCTTTTCAATTCACCCAAACCCTGTCATCCCCTGAAAAAATTCTCAATAATTCCTGTTTTGTCGTCTGTTCTTCCCAGTTTTAGGGAAAAATAATTATTGATATTTACCCATCATACATTACATTGTAACAGGGATCTGCCTTTCCGCTGGCTATTTTAGAAGAGTAGAACTCTCTCCACTCGATGATATTTATAAGGACGACTTCATGAAATGGAATAAAGCGCATCTCACCGGATTCCTCTTGGCTGCCATGATTCTGTTGCTCTCTCAGATTGCCTGTTGCGGATTGAGCAACAGGGCATTCGGCAACAGCGAGGAATCCCCCCTGAAGAAGGATCCCGATGCAGCCAGGGCCTTTGAGATACAGAGGTCCTTCGGCAATATTTATGAGCTGTACAAGGATCGGGTCGTTTTTATCAGTACGGAAAAAACGGTAAAACTGCCTCCTCATCCTTTTTTTAACGATCCGCTCTTCCGACAGTTTTTCGGTCTCCCGGGAAAGGGAAGACAAAAGAAGCATATGGGGCTGGGAACGGGTTTTATTCTATCCGAAGACGGATATATCTGTACAAATCATCATCTGGTGGCCAATATGGACCGGGTGCTGGTCAAGGTGGGAGGAAAGACATATACCGCAACGGTAGTGGGCAGTGATGCACGAACGGATATCGCCCTCCTGAAAATCGCCCCGAAGGAGAAACTCAAAGCCGTTTATCTGGGCAACTCCGACGAGGTCCGTGTGGGAGACTGGTCGATCGCTATCGGAAATCCCTTCGGGCTGGACAGGACCTTTACCGTGGGCGTGATAAGCGCCACAGGGCGCAGGGACGTGGATTTTATGGGGGGGCATCAGGCACACATTCAAACGGATGCTTCCATTAATCCCGGTAATTCCGGCGGACCTCTCATCAATATCAGGGGCGAGGTGATCGGCATCAACCGTATGATCTATTCGCGGTCCGGGGGAAGTATGGGGATCGGTTTTGCCATCCCCATCAATACAGCTAAAACCGTTTTGGCCCAGCTGAAAAAATACCGCAAGGTTCGGCGGGGTTTTATTGGTGTGAGCCTCATGCCGGTTACCGAGGAGTCAGCCCAGCATTACGGGTGGAAGTCCCTTGAAGGGGCCCTGGTCGCCGAGGTCATCTATGGAGGACCGGCACAGCAGGGAGGGGTCCTGACGGGGGATATTGTGGCCAAGATGGATGGGGTTGATATCAAGAGCTATCGTGACTTCCTTGAAAAGGTTGGAAAGGCGGAAGTGGGAACAACCATAAAAATCACGGTTTGGAGAAACAGGAAGTATGAAAACCTGGATGTCAGGGTTATGGAGCGCCCGTGAGAAAGATGCAATAATTTGCCCTGTAAACGTCAACATCATGCATTTTGCTTGACTCTACAGGAGATAACTTGTTTTGTCAGAATTTACGGGGAGGAGAGGAACATGGATAAGTCCTGGAAAGGCGTGATTTACATACTCGGAATTATTGCTGCCCTGTATCTTTTCATCCGGTATGTGGTCCCGTTTCTCTTCACTTTTTTGGGGATCGTGCTTAAAGCTGTTATGTGGATAGCCGTTGTCCTTATCGTTATGATCCTCATTGCCTACATTATCAAGATGATTACCAAAAAATAGGTATTAACCGGAGGAATGGCCGGCAGATTCCCGGTGATCCTTACATGATGGGAGATGGCATAATTTTGACGATATACGGGGGTAATGTTTACAAACAGGTACCCCGCTTTAGGTGAAATTGTGATATGAATGAAAAGATTAATTTCGAGAAAATTGAAAGATACTCCTTATACCTGCTGGTTCTGATATGCCTTATGGGGGGGCTGATCTTCGGATATATAACATCCCAGATCAAGAATTTCTCCGGTATAGAGAATTTGCGCCAGTTCCAGCCCAGCATTCCCACCAAGCTATACGATGTCAATGGCGAGATGATTGCTGAGCTTTTTCAGGAAAAGCGGGACATGGTTCCCTTTGAGCAGATACCCAGGAGCACAATCAATGCCTTCATCGCGGCGGAAGACGGTGACTTCTACTCCCATTACGGCATAGACCCCATGGCTATCATGCGGGCCATGGTCAAGAATATAATAGCCATGAAGGTTGTTCAGGGGGGGTCCACGATAACCCAGCAGCTCTCCAAGCGTCTCTTTACCACGGGAGAGCGGACCTTCATGCGGAAGGCGCTGGAAGCCGTCCTCACGCTTCAGATTGAAAAGAAGTTTTCCAAGGATGAGATCCTCGAGATGTATTTCAATCAGATATACCTGGGGCACGGGTGTTACGGGATCTCTTCAGCCGCCAAACTCTTCTTCAACAAAGAGGTAAAACACCTGAACGTTGCCGAAAGCTCCGTTTTGGCTGCCCTCCCGTCCGCTCCCGGACGGAATTCCCCTCTTCTGAACGCCAGAACCGCATACGAGGTGAATCGGGGAATTCTCAACCGTATGGTAGATATCGGGTTTCTAAGCAAGGAGAGAGCGGATAAAATTTACAGGGAGTTCTGGCCGGCTTATATCGATTCCATCAAACTGGAATATCCCTCCAAAACGGTATATACGAAGAGTGTTGATAAGGCTCCGTTCTTTACAGACTATGTGCGGCAGGTTCTGATAGCCCGGTTTGGGAAGGATGTCGTCTATAATGAGGGTCTCAGCGTTTATACAACGCTTAATCTCCGCCGGCAGGAAGTGGCCCAGAAAGTAATGGAGGCTGGAATAAAGAAACAGGATGATATATCAGCCAGGGCCAACAAGTATTATTTCAGCGCCGTAGACAGGAGTCTCTTCGGGGCTTACAGTAATCTGAGAATGATTTTCAACCTGCCTGGAGCGCTGATAAAGAATGACCCCGACACCAAGTTTAAGAAGCAGGTGGTCGATGAGTTTCTCGACAGTATGGATATCATGTCGATCCTGGTGGATGCTGACTCAACAAGTTTTTACATTGAAAAATTCCGTGAAGCCATATCAGGAATCTCCTCTGCGCTTAACGTTGAAGGTGCATTGATTGCCATCGAGCCTCCCACGGGCTACATAACCAGCATGGTGGGCGGGTCTGAATTCAGTGTGGATAATCAGTATAACCGGGCCATGCAGGCCAAGCGGCAGCCGGGCTCCGCCTTTAAACCCTTTGTATACGGTGCGGCTATCGAGGCAAAGGTTATCAGTCCCGCCATGAATTTGCCCGATGCCCCCATTGTGGATATTGATGCCAGCGGAGAATCCTGGAGCCCCGCCAATTACGAGGGGGGGTTCTCGGGGATGGTGAGCGTAAGAAGGGCTTTGGCGAAATCCATCAACATCATCTCCGTGCGGATCTACGACCTTGTAGGACCTGATAAGGTTATCGATTATGCCTCCAAGATGCTGAAGGTCCCTACCACCCGTTTCAGCCCTAATCCTACCCTTGCCCTGGGTACTACAGAAGTGACGCCTTTTGAGATGGCGACAGGTTTCAGCATATACGCTAACAGGGGCCGGGATGTGATCCCCTTCGCCGTCCGCTATGTCGTCGACAGGGACGGCAATGAGCTGGCCAACATTGAAGAGGAAGTTGGCAGTGTCATTGCGGCCAAGGAGAAGAACGGCAGCATACAGGTCATTTCAGAGGATGTGGCGTATATTATGACATCTCTGCTGCAGTCCGTTATCGATACCGGAACACCCTATTACTCCATTCGCACGGAGGAGGGGTTTAAGAAAAAATGTGCCGGAAAAACGGGTACCACCTCCGGATGGTCCGATGCCTGGTTCTGCGGGTTTACTCCCGATATAGCTGCCATCGTATGGTTTGGTTACGATAAATCCTTCATGTCCCTGGGCAAACATCAGGCTGCGGCGGGTGTGGCTGCCCCGGTATGGGCAAAATACATGAAAGAGGTCTATAATGGCATGAATGACCCCGTTTTCCCCCCACAGCCACCAGGGGTTATCCGGTCGGGAGATATCATGCTCAAGGGCGCTTCCACAGGCGGTTATTCCCCTGCAGAATACAAGATGAAGACAGTGCTGGAGCGCTATATGGAAAAAGAAGGCCTAATGCCGGAAAAAAAGGAGAAATAAGGGGAGATTCAAGGCATAACCGGGGAAAAATGGTCTATCCCCAAAATTATTGTTGAATCTCAAGATGTATATGGTATAATATCAAAAATGTATTTATAGCTTGTTTTGGGGATATGCAGAATTAAAGACAGATTGGCTCTCTTCTTTTACATTATTTTGATTATAGTAAATGATATTATTCATCAGTCATGGGCAGAAAGGAGCTGTGCTGTCAGTTGGAATTTCTCAGGAGCAGTGTATGTTTAAGGTAGGCGACAGGGTAGTGTATCCGATGCATGGTGTTGGTATTATTGATGCTGTTGAGAAAAAGGTCGTTTTGGGAAAGAGAAACGAGTTTTATTTAATCACCATCATCAACAGTGGAATGAAGGTCATGATACCGGTGGATAAGGCGGAAAGCATCGGTCTGAGGAGCGTTATTCCTAAGAAGGACATCACCAAGGTGTTGAATCTGATGAAAAAGCTCGATGTGGTAACAGAGGATGACTGGAAGCTCCGATATCAGAACAACATTGATAAGGTGAAAAGCGGATCCATTTACGAGGTTTCCGAGGTTGCAAGGGATCTCTACCGCCGTGGAAAGGAAAAGGAGCTTTCCATCATGGAAAGGAAGCTCTACGAGAGTGCCTATCAGCTGGTCATACACGAGATTGCATTGTCAAAAAACATAGATGTTGAGGATGCCGGAAATCTGGTATCCGAGGCCTTATCCTCTACCTGATACCCCCAAGACCGTCAGAGAAAAGCTATAATACTGTTTTTATACAGGGATCATCTCCTTCGGACGTTGAGTATCTGTTTATGGCCGATGAGACGAGAGGGAGCCGTTTCGCATTTTTCTGCAATACTAGGACCGCCTCTTGCATCGTAAATCCGGAGAATCCCCTGTCAGGCGTCTTACACTATCCCAATGGGAAGGAGTAATCCAATATGATTTTATTATTAAGAGTTATCTTCATTGCGCTTTCAGTCCTTTTTTCGGTGCTCTATTACTGGGATGTCTCGTTTGTGGCAGCTCTGATTGCAGGTGTGATTTCAGCGGGTGGGACCCTGGCATTAATTATCGGTATAGAATATGTTTCCCATTCCCTGTCGACAAGGGCGCTGGTTGCGGCACTGTTCGGCCTTGCCATTGGTCTGGCTCTGGGGGGGCTGATTTCCATGGCTCTCTCCACTTTTGATATCCCCCAGGTTAAAGGCTATCTGCCGATCGTAAAAGCTGTAGTTTTTCATGTGATGGGATTTGCCTGCGCCCTGTTCTTCGTCATCAACAACGAGGATATTTCGGTGTTTGATAAAATTGCTCCCTCTCGCGGGGAAGAGGGGAAAGAAAGCGGAATCTCCTATAAAATACTGGATACCAGCGTCATCATAGACGGCCGGATCGCCGATATCTGTGATACGGATTTCATCGAGGGTATACTTGTGATACCGAACTTTGTGCTGAATGAGCTGCAGATGATTGCTGATTCAGCCGATTCAATTAAAAGGAACCGGGGGAGACGGGGGCTGGATATTCTCAACAAAATGCAGAAGGATCAATCCATCATGGTAAAGATTTCCGATATGGATTTTCCCGAAATCAGCGAAGTGGATTCCAAGCTGGTCAAGCTGGCTAAGGTGATGAAGGCGCGCATCATCACCAATGATTTCAATCTGAACAAGGTAGCAGAATTTCACGGGGTAAAAGTCCTCAATATCAATCAGCTCTCCAATGCCCTGAAACCTATAGTCCTGCCGGGGGAAGAGATGCATGTTTCTCTCCTCAAGGAAGGGAAGGATCCGAATCAGGCCATAGGGTACCTGGATGACGGGACGATGGTGGTCGTAGAAAACGGAAGAAAGCGGCTCAACTCCGACGTGGAGGTGACCGTTACATCGGTTTTGCAGACAACAGCAGGAAGAATGATTTTTGCCCGATTGAAGGAAGATTGACGGAGCCGATATGCCCTGGAAAATCCTCTCCCTTTTCGGCAGTCCTCATCGGGAGGGAACTTCATCCCGGCTGCACAATGTTTTTCTGGAATCCTTTGAGGGTAAGGCGGATATACTCCGCGTACATGCCTATGATAAGAACATCAACCCCTGCACCGCCTGCGGTTATTGTCGTGACAGACTGGACTGCATTTTCCGGGATGATATGAACCTCCTCTATGAAGAGTTCCTGAGCGCCGATTTTATCACTATCTCCTCCCCTCTCTATTTCTCATCCCTGACGGGCCCGCTGAAAATTCTTATCGACCGCTGTCAGGCTCTCTGGGAGATGTCCAGGAGGGATAAGCAGCCTCCCGGAAAGAGGAGGGCGGGGCTGTTCATCGCTGTTGGGGGGGGTAATTATCACGATATGTTTCGTCCGGCCGTTACAGTGATCCGGCATTTTTTCAAATCCCTGGGGTTTGAACCCTGTGAGGAGGATTATATTCTGATTCCCAACCTTGATTATCAGACTGAGGGAGATGTCCCGGAGGCCTTCTTGCAAAAGGCTTTGGAGACCGGCAGGAAATATTTACAGCGATTGCAAGGAGAAGACCTATGATATCCTATCCTGGCTATGAACAACTGATACAGCGCGTGTATGACGAAGGCCAAGGTCACCTATTTCTGTACTGGGAGGATCTCAGTGATGTTCAGCGAAGAACCCTCCTCGAGGAATTGTTGGCGGTGGATTTTGAACTCATAAAATCCCTTTACCAGCAGTCCCTTTCTGAGGGGCATCATGATACGGATTTCGAGCCGGCGCCCTACAGGGCTCTCCCGGAAAGTGATGCGGATCTGCGGGAATATGCAAAAGCAAGATCTGCCGGGGAGGAACATCTCAGACAGGGGAAGGTGGCGGCATTCCTCGTGGCAGGAGGGCAGGGCACACGCCTGGGATACGACGGTCCCAAGGGAATGTACCCGGTGGCTCCTGTTTCGGGAAAAACGCTGTTTCAGATTCACGCCGAAAAGATCTGCAAGTATTCCCAAAAATACAAGACCTCCCTGCCCTGGATGATAATGACGTCTAGGGACAATCACGATGAGACCATGACTTATTTCAGGAACCGCGGTTTCTTCGGTCTGCCGGAAGGCGATGTCTTTATTTTTCCGCAAAACATGATCCCCTCCCTGGATGAATCGGGGAAGCTCATCCTGGAGAGTCCCTGCACACTCTTCAAGAATCCCGACGGTCATGGCGGAAGCCTGTCCGCTCTTGCCGATTCGGGCATTCTGGAGATTCTTAAGAAACGGGGGATACAGACCATCTCCTATTTCCAGGTGGACAATCCCCTTGTCAGGATAATTGATCCTGCCTTCATCGGTTTTCATATCCTTGGGGATATCGACGTCTCCAGCAAGGCATTAAAGAAAACCAGTCCTGATGAGAAGGTGGGGGTCTTCGTCCATTTCCGAAAAGGGGGAATCGGAATAGCAGAATATTCCGATCTTTCCCGAGAAAAACAGCAGGAGCGGGATGCCGAGGGAAATCTTCGATACAACATGGGGAATCCGGCTATACACCTTTTCAAGCTTGAGTTCATAGAGAGGATCACCGGAGGGGTGCTGTCCCTTCCTTACCATATTGCCAGGAAGATGATCCGGCGTTACAGCCCTCAGGGAGGGGAGAACACCCCGGGGATGAAGTTTGAAAAGTTTGTTTTCGATGCCCTGCTCATGACGGACAGGGATCTGGTATTTGAAACTGAGAGGGAAAGCGAGTTCGGACCGGTAAAAAACAGTGCGGGCGAGGACTCCGTGGAGACATCCTGTAAGCTGATGGACCGGATGTTCCGGCGCTGGCTGGCTGAAAGGTGTATAAAAATAACTGATTCCGTTCGGGTGGTGGAGATATCTCCCCTTTTAGCCGTGGAAGCGGAGGATATTCCTGCGGGACTTGAGGTTCCGGAACAGGAAGCCCTGTATCTGGAGTAATGCCCAAATGCGGATAATCTAGACGGGAGAATGCCATGAAGAAGATGATGATCATTGCCATGAGTGCGGTCCTCGCCCTTGGTTTTTTTGCAGGGTCCATCCTTTCGGTGAACGGAGGGACTGCCGGAAAAAAAATTCTCGTTCTGGGTTTTCGCTCTTCGGCGATCAACGACGTGCAGGACCGTCTGCTACGGGAATCGGTAATGCGGGAGCTACTTAAGAGGAAATACGCGATCGTGCCCGTGATGGAGCTTGAGAACGTGATTACCGAGGATGGAATAAATCTCCGGAAGATCTCTCCGGAAAGGGCCAGAAAACTGGCCCAGCGTTTCGAGGCGGACTATGCCCTGATGGGAAGCATCTCATTACGAGCGCGGCGATATCACACCACCCTCCGTATACTGGGTCCCCTCCTTAAAAAGAACCTTCCCTGTGAGATCATTTCGGAACAGGGACTGTCCTTTCCTGAGTATATGGACGCTCTCTCCAGAGAGATCGCCGATCGAATTGATCTTGCCTGCAACAAACCCGGGAGATAACTCCCTTTTGTGTGAGGCAATGCTGGGAGGCTATGAAGAAGACTATCGCCCTGACTGTTTTCCCGGGAAATGAGCGGAGAGAGTTTGCCGGGCCCCTGACTCTGGCTGAGGCACTGTTTGAGATGGGACGGGATATCCCCACCCCCTGCGGAGGCAGCGGCACTTGCGGTAAGTGTCTGCTGCGGGCGGAGGGAGAACTCAGTCCCAGGTCAGAGAGCGAGATTGCCCGTACAGGCTCTGATGCGGGACTCAGACTCTCCTGCCAGGCAGAGCTCTGGGGAGAGGTCCGTGTCTATCTTCACGAGGCTGTTCCAACAAGAAATATCCCACCCGCTTCCCTGCCGACAGGGGATGAGCCGTTTGCCTTGGCAGTGGACATAGGCACCACGTCCATTCAGATCTCCCTCGTGAATCGGAGGGGTGAAACCTATCCGGCGGATTCCTTTCTCAATCCACAGCGAAAATTCGGTCATGATGTAATCTCCCGTGTGGCCCATGCCCGGCAGCCTTCGGGTCGCCATCAGCTGGTGGAAATGCTGAGACGACGGATTGACGGATCGCTGGCTAACAGGGTGCGGGAATGGAATTTAAATGCCGGCAAAGTGGAGCGCATCGTCTTTTCCGGAAATACTGCCATGCTCTATTTTCTCTTTGATTATGATGTAACCCCCCTTGGGGTTGCCCCCTATCAAATAAAGGATAGGTCCTTCGAGGGTTATACCGCAGCAGATATTGGAATGACCTTTGCTTCCGGGAGCGAGGTCGTGGGGCTCCCGGTGGTGTCCGCATTTCTGGGGGGGGATTTTTCCGGGGGCCTGGGCATGGTCCTGGCGGGAGGGATATCGGAGCGATGTTTCTTCATCGATCTGGGGACCAACGGGGAAATGTTCCTCATGGATGCCGATGCAGGCGTCCATGCCACATCCTGTGCCATGGGGCCGGCCCTGGAGGGGATGAATATGCAGTACGGCATGACTGCCGTCGAGGGGGCCCTGACCCACGTATTCCAGGAAGGAGCCGGTATCCGTTATCAGGTGCTCGGGGGGGGAAGTCCTGTGGGTATTTCCGGGACAGGGTACATGGATCTCGTGGCAATGTTTCTGGAAGAGGAAATTATTGCAAACGATGGATCCCTGCGATCTGAGAGGGGTGAGGGGGATCGGAGGTCACAGTGGGCTGTGGTCAGCCGGGACGGGCAGAAAAGGATTGAACTGGGATCGGGGCTGGCCCTGACTCAGAAGGACCTTCGCAGCCTGCAGTTGGCAAAAGGGGCGAGCTATGCAGCATCCCGACTGCTCCTTCGTGAGGCGCATTGCCGGGAGGAGGATATCCGGCATGTCTTCATCGCAGGGGCTTTCGGTGAGAACCTGAATCTGGATCATTTCCGCCGTTTAAAATTCCTGCCGGCTTTTCCCGAGGCAGAATACCGCTTCCTTGGGAACACCAGCCTTCAGGCTGCTGAGAAAATCTGTCGTGATGATTCTTTCCGGGATGGACTGAAAAAGATGGGTCAGGGGGTCAGGGTACTGGATCTGTCGAATCATCCGGACTTCAATGATCTTTTTATTCAATCCCTTGATTTCTGATTCAGGCTAAAGTTAACGATCTCTCTTCAGATGTACCATACCCGGAGATTATTCCTCACTTTCCCCCGAACTCTCCAGCTTAAGGCCCATTTCAGAAAAATTCAGGTTCAGGGAAAGGCCTCTGGATGCTCGTTTCATCTTGATGCCATCGAGAATCGCGTCAAGCAGGGGGTCTACGAGTTCAACGAGATTAGTGGGCTCCCCCTGAAGATGCCAGCGTATGCAGAGGTGCTCTATCGTTCCCAGAATCATAGACCGGACAAGATAGGGATTGGTTTCCTTATTAAAGGTGCCGTCGGCAATTCCATCCTCAATATAGCCGAGGAGAGTCCGGGCAATGTCCCGGATGATCTCATAGGCACGGGTCTTTAAAAAGTTCCTGTTGGATTTGAGCTGAAGCATGACCAGCGCCGAGTAATGAGGATTGTTTTGGTAGAGATTCATATGGGCCTGAACGATGGCCCTCAGCCTGGCCTCGGTACCACGAAAGTAGGGAAGCATCTTTTTCCATTCCAGGAAGGCCTCCTCGGTGATCTCCTCGGGGATGGCGAAAAGGAGGTCTTCCTTGGTCTTGAAATATTCATAGACCGTTGCTTCTGAGACTTCTGCGGCCTTGCTGATCTCTGCAATGGTGGCCTCAAGAAAACCCTTTTCTGCAAATATCTTCAGGGCAGCCTGAAGGATCTTGTTTTTACGCACGGCTTTCGGGCTAGGGTTCCCCATGGGATTTCCTCTTGATTTAATTGTGATTTATGATATGGACAGCAATCGAACGGATGCTATAAGGTTTCCGAAGATTATCGATGACCGGATTCCCAGTCAAGGATTATTATTCCAGGTTTCCTGGAAGAAAGGTTAATATTCCATGGCGACACAGGGAGCCGGTTTCATAATTCCTGCAGTCGCCATGAAGGTGCTTTGATGGCATGTTCGGATGAAATCACCTCACTTCTTGCCAAAGACGAGAAAGTCGGGCTTGGCGAAATCGGGATTTGGATAATCATAAAATCCTCCCTTGCTCTTCTGCCCCAAACGCCCCTTGTCTACATACTGTTTGATGAACTCGGCATTCCTCAAGGCCTGGCGGTCATTTTTCTTCTGAGCCCAGTAATTTGTTATGTGCCAGACGGTGTCCAAGCCCACGCTGTCCATCATGCCAAAGGGCCCCATGAGCATATGGGTAACTCCCATCCAGGCACGGTCGATGTCTTCCACTGAAGCAATACCCCTTGCGGCCAGCGTCTGAGCGGTCATGAACAGGGTGCTGATCATGGCGTTGAACACGTAGCCGTGGTTTTCCTTGCTCATCATGATGGGCATCTGGCCGGTTTTTTCTGCAAGGGCCCTGATTAATTCCACCGCTTCAGGGGATGTCCCTGGATGAGGCATGATATCCACCACGTTGGTCATTCTGATGTCATGGAAGTGGTAGGCCAGGAATTTCTCCGGCCGTCCCGTAGCCTCGGCGATCATGGAAGGGAGGAGTGTGGATGAATTTGTTGTGAAGACCGTCCGCTCCGGGCATAGCTTGTTGAACTCCGCGAAGATCTTGCTCTTTAGGGAGGGGTCTTCAGGCACAGATTCGCTGACGATGTCGGCTTCTTTAGCCGCCTCTTCAGAGTTGCTCGTCATATGTATCCTCTTAAGGGCCGCATCGGCTTCAGCCTGAGTGGTCTTGTTGATCGATACAAAGAACTGCAAGAGTCTAGAGATTCTTTTGGAAGCGTTTGCCAGGGCCTCCTCGCTGATGTCGTAAACGGCTACATCATATCCGCTCAGAGCACAGGGAACGCTGATCTGCTGTCCCATGGTTCCTGCTCCCAGGATCAGTATCTTTTTTACGTCTTCAATCTTCATAAACAGCACCTCTCATAAAGTTGCAATTCGTTGTTGGTTAGTGTAGCTATGCCAGGGCTCCGCCGTCCACAATAAAACTGGCTCCTGTGGTAAAGGATGCGGCA
>CALCJG010000421.1 GCA_937967705.1 uncultured Spirochaetia bacterium | reverse complement strand
GCAGTCAGCACCAACGTTTACGGGACCCTTAAAGCCGGGATGATGCTTCCCCTAGTTCATTATACGAGCCTGCGGGTGGATGCAGCCTACAGCTATTACCGTATGACTCAGCCCCTCACTTCCCTGGGTTATAACGTGTCGGTTGCTTATCAGTTCAGCCCGACGGCTCTGCTTGCCTTTGCAGGAGGCAAGGAGGGGAAGGTCCGTGTGGAAAAGGTCGATTTCGATGATCTCTTCGCCATTCACTATCTGCGTTATAACCGAAAGGGTATCGGCAGCATAACCATCAAAAACACCGGCCAAGGCAATCTGCAGGATGTCTGTATCGAAACGGAGATTTCGGAGTTAATGGATATGGCCGCCCCATCCAGGAAGATCGATGAGATAAAGCCTGGCGAGAGCGTAAGGTTCTTGATCCCGGTGGTTTTCAGCCAGAAAGTTCTCCAGGTTGTGGAGGACAGGACGTATCCGGTCAGGTTCAAGGTACTCTGTAAATCCCGGAACACACTTCTGACCTATACCGAGCACCGCACCGTTCTGATTCACAACAAAAACGCCCTCATCTGGAGCGATCCGGCCAGGCTGGCCAGCTTCATCATGCCCAAGGAGGAATCGGTCTCCACCCTGGCCAGAAACATCCTTTCCAAGCATCGGGCAAGCCTCCGCAGGGGTATACCTGGAAAACTTCAGCAGGCCATGCAGCTTTTCAATGCCCTGGGGGCTCTGGGTATTTCCTATGTGAGCGATCCCCTTAGCATCAGGGCCCTTTCAAACCGCCGGGAGAGCATCGTCGATTACGTGCAAATCCCCAGGGAGACCCTCCTCAAGAAAGCGGGGGACTGTGATGATTTGACCTCCCTCTACGCCTCGCTGCTGGAAAGTGTGGGAATCCATACCGCTGTTGTGGCCGTCCCGGGGCACGTGTTGCTGGTATTCGATACCGAAATCCCTAAGGACAGCATGCCTGAGTTGGGACCGGAGAGGGGGGACTGCATCATCAGAAACGGGACGGTCTGGGTACCTGTAGAGACCACCCTTGCCGGAAAGTCTTTCATGGAGGCGTGGAAAAAGGGGGCTCAGCGCATCAAGTCCTTTCGCCGGGATGACTTGGCGGTAACGGAAACAGAATATGCCTGGCAGGAATATCCCCCCGCAGACCTGGGCAGGGGTGAGGGGATGCTTCCGGTTCCCGGATCGGACCTCCAGATCTCCATAACCAGGGATGCCGATGCTTTAAGGCGGCTTCTCTATGACCTTCCCTTGGTTGAGCGTATGGCAAGGGTCAGGAAGGATCCAGGGAGTTTCCGTGGATGGAACAGCCTGGGGGTTCTCTACGGCAGGAACAGCGAGGCGGACAGGGCCATGAAGTGTTTTCGTAAGGCGGTGTCCCTCAAGGCGGATTACGCCCCGGCCTACACCAACATGGGGAATGTCTGCATGCTGAAGGGGGAGTATGGTAAGGCCCTGCAGTATTATAAAAAATCCCTGAGTATCAATCCCGGTTCCTTTCGGGCCCGTATCAACCTGGCCCGGGTCTATTATGAATTGAAGGATTACGACAAAGCGTCGGAGGAGTACGAGAGGGTTGTGGCAGGCAGGCCGGAATACTCCCGGAGGTATTCCTATCTGAAAAAACGCAGACCGGAATCCGGGGAAAAGGCCTTTGATGCCGGTGAGAGGATTGAGTGGAATGTCTGGAGTTATGATGCATAGAAAGATAAAAATTTATATCGTGACGGCTCTGATTCTATGTGCTCTGACAGCCTGTCAAAACGATGATTTTAAAAAATATGTTGAGAACGAGAAGGAATACATCGCAAGGATGAATGAGGAAAGCCGGGTATATTTCCCTCATGCCGTCAGTAGCAGTTACTGGACATCATCAACCTCCTTCTGGGGTTGGGCGAATTTTAGATGGTACGTCAGTTTCGATAATGGGCTGACCAATTTTATGGATGAAGCAACGACAAATTATGTGAGATGTGTAGCTAACCCCTTGGCGCCGGTTGAATCTGTTTATTATCCCATAATTGATACGGGACAAAATGAAAGTTATACCGGTGTATGGGGAGAAGACAGCGATTATCAAAATGTCCCGGCGAAAAGATCCTTTGCGGATAATGGGGACGGCACCGTTACGGATAACGTGACAGGTCTGCTCTGGTCGAAATGCAGTATGGTGGCAGGAAATAAAATCGATGTTTCCCTCGACTGTTCGGGGCAGCCGGCCAAGTATACTTGGGCAGATGCAGGAATAGCTTGCAGCAGCGTTAGCCTTGCTGGAAGGAGCTGGCGTCTCCCCACCGTAGCGGAGCTTTCGACACTGGTACATTTCGGAAGAAAACAGCCGGCCATACATTGAAACGAATGAACGCCATGAGGAAAACGTTAATAATGACATCCCTTCTGATTCTGGGGTTTTCCGGAGCTTTGATTTTTGCAGGAGCCTCTTATGACTGCAGCAGGGATGATGTGGTAAAAGACCTGTCCACCGGTTTGTCATGGACCAAATGTTCCCTGGGGGAAAATATCTCCGACTGTTCGGGGGATCCCGCTGAGTATAAATGGGAAGATGCCATCTCCGCCTGCGAAACCCTGGTTCGGTCGAGTCGGAGCGATTGGCGGCTTCCGAACATCCGGGAACTGCAAAGCATAGTGAAGATTAAGGCAACCATAGAAACAGGGGATTATACGGCTGTGGATGGGACGGTGTTCCCGGGGATGAAGATCGTTGATCCCGGGGGATTTCTTCCTTCAAGTCAATACTGGAGTGCAACAACCTATATCATTGCAGATGATCAGGCATGGTATATTGATTTTTACTATGGTAATACTACATACAGGCCAAAATCGGATCTGAAATTCGTTCGCTGCGTGGCAGGACCCTAGATGAGGACCGTATCAGTTCAGACATCTCTTGTAATTCTCCCCTGAAACCCATCACAAATCCTGAATCTTGCATCCCCTTGAGGGCTAACACGCAAATCTATTGTTTTTGTCGACCCCCGTCGATATACTATATAGGTGCATCCCCGCGGGCTGATCTTCTGATAATGCATTTTTCCCTTGACAGATCAATGGTGTTTGTGATGACTCCGGGGATGTTGAATAAGGATATAAGAGAGTGAAGAAGAGCTTGAAACGTTTGATCCCGGTTTTGCTGCTGGGTGTGATCATTGCCTCTGCGTCCTGTGACGTGCGGGTGGACAACCTGGGAGTTTTCGGAAAGGCGGCCAACAGCGATGTACTGGGGCAGGACGGTGTCACGCCGATACCCTTTGATGAAAAGACCTGTCTCTGGACCTTCGGGGATACCATACTGGGCTCCTGGAAGGGCGATGTCTCGGCCTATGCCACCTTTTCTGACAGGGTCAATGTCAGCAGTATGCTCTCCAATTCCCTGGCCTTTACAGATGCACCGACGGATGTCAATGTATCCTCCCTCAAGTTCCGGTTTTACAGGGAGAAGGGGCGGGTGGTGCAGTTTATAAGATACCGGAAAGGGGAAAAGCCGGGACGGGACAGACTCTGGGCGGCAGACGGGATCAGGGCGGGGAATTGCGTTTATGTCTATTATATGAACATCCGGATAACCGATCCGAAGAGCCCTCTTTCCTTTAAACTCAACGGTATCGGGCTGGCCCGCTGGAGGGTGCCCGAAGGATGGAAGCCGGGACAGAGAGTCGAATTCGAGCGTCTGCCGGACGTTTTCCCCTCGGGGTTTCCCGCCTTCGGAACCTGCGTGATCAAGCAGGGGGAATATCTCTATACCATAGGCCACTATTCCTCCCAGGGGCTTTCCTCTCCTGTCAAGATAGCCCGGGTCAAGATCAACAGCATTGAAAAGGGGCAGGAGTACGAATTCCTGACTCGGGAGGGTTTCTGGGTTAAGGATATCGATAAAGCGGAGCAGTTTCTCGGGGACGTGATGGGCGAATGTTCCCTCTCCTATAACCGGTTCCTGAAGAGGTATGTCATCGTCTATTGCCAGATGTTCACCGGCAAGATCGTTATGGTGAGTTTTAAGGATTTTTCCGAACTCTATAAGGCCCCTAAGCACGTAGTATATGAAATGCCCCGGTTGAAGCCTGCGGATCCCGCCAAACCCGTCTTCTACTATTCCGGGAAGGAGATCTTTGCCGGACGGGATTCCCTCTACTCGGTGTTCATGCACCCCCTGGAGTATCAGCCCTATCTGCTGAAGATCAGCTATTGAGGCGGGGTTCCGGGATTATTCTCGTTGACGCAAGTCTGGGAGGGGCGATATCATGCTCTTGGAAAAAACGCTGGGGTTTTGAGATGAACAGAAGATCTGTACCACGGTTTTCCCCGATGAGCAGCCTGAAGGGGAAGATGAGCAAAGAGTCTCTGCGGCTTCAGGTGGATGTGAGCGGATTCCTCGAGGGGACTATTCTGAACATCAGCCATTCCGGGATCGGATTCGAGATCGAAGACGTCAATCCCCTGCAGGTGGAAGAGTTCCTCCTCAAGGAGAGGGTTTATGTAAAGCTGGATACCGGGGGAGATGAGATATTCATGGAATGCCGGATCGTCTGGACGAACGTCACGGAGAGGGAGGGCTTGATGGTCGTGAGGGGGGGTATGGACTTCGATCTCATCTCAGGACAGGATAGAATGAAAATCATAGCCATTGTCGAAAAACTGCGTGACAGTGCAGCTCCTTGATCGCGGATATCCCTCTACGCCGGGCGAAGCAGGGCATAAACGAAATCCTGTGAAAAGAAATATACTTCTCGTAATCCTTGCCTCCCTCTCCCTCCTGTTTTTCATCCGGGAGGGCCATGCCGAAGAGATAAAGGATTACCGCTGGGTCTGGTGTTTCTATGAAAGGGAATCCGCCCTGCGCTACGAAACAAAGGTCTTTCGTCCCTTTTACATGAAAAATGAATATCGTAGGGACCGGAGCATCTTCGATGCCTCCCTGATGCCCCTGGTCTTCTGGCGTTACCGCAACAGCCGGAAGTCCGAATGGAAATCACTCTTCGGACTGGTCGATTCCATGGATTACCGGCATTCCAACGGCGTACAGGATTATGATTTCGGCGCCTTTCCCCTGCTCTATTACGGGGATTCTCAGGATGCCAGGGACCGGTACTTTCTCCTCTGGCCGGTGGGCGGTACTGTCAGGGGGAAACTGGGACAGGACAGGATATCGGCCTATGTTTTTCCCGGGGTGCTCCTTTTCTTTAAATACCCTCCGAAGTTCCCGCCCAACTGGCTGACCATAGGGATACTGGTTCTCTCCCTGATCCCGGTCTATGCCGACTATCAGCACAAGGAGTATCAGGCCTGGGCCGTCTTCTGGCCGCTCATTCAGAGGGGCAGGAGTCCCGATCGGGATGATTTCCGCGTCCTGCCCTTCTATGCCCATAACTATAAAAGGAACAGCTATGATAACTATTCCTGGCTCCTCCTGATCAACTATGAGCATAACTATTTCAAGGACGATCAGAGCAAGACGGTCTTTGTACTTCCCTTCTACGGGCGACGCTGGAGCCGTTCCGGCAAGATGGCGTCCAGTACCCTGCTCTGGCCCTTTTTCTCCTGGGGGTACAACAAGAAAAGTGCCGATTACGAGTTGAACTTTCCCTGGCCCCTGATGCAGATCCGGGACTGCGCCAGTCCCCCTGTATATAAAAGGATATTCTTCCCCTTCTACGGCCAGTATATTTACGATACCAACGAGACCTTCTTCGTGACCCCTTTCTATTTTAATCTGCGGAAAAAAACCGCTTCCCTGGAATCGGACTACTATTTTCATTTCATCATCATCTGGTACTTCAAGCGGGACTACAAAAAGACTCACCCGGTATACGGCAAGAGCTGGCGCTATTTCAAGATATGGCCGCTCTATCAGTACGAGAAGGATGACCGGGGCAATCTGGCTTATAGTCTTCTCTCCCTTCTGCCCTTCCGTGATCCTGAGGGATACGAGCGTCTCTATCAGCCCTTCTGGACCCTTTTCGAATACCGCCGGTTCCAGGACGGAGAGCAGCGGCTGGGGTTGATCCTGCGCTTCTATTATCAGCGGTGGAACGAAAATTTTTTCTATTCGAAGTTCTTCCCGTTCTATTCCTACGGGCATGAGGGGGGTAAGCTGAGGGACTTTACCGTGCTTCTCTCCATGCTGGGGTATGAGTACGAAAAGAAGGGGCGTTATCTGCGTCTGCTCTGGATCCCCCTGCGCCTGGGGGATTCGGATCCGGGGGATTTCCCGGAGGAGGCCGGGAGTAAAAAAGGAGATAAACGGGCTGATTCGGAGGCGTTACAGCTTCCCCCGTCCCCACCGCCCGCCCCGACCTGGGAGGAGCCGGAGTACAGAGGGAGAGCCGGGTGCTTTGTCCTTCAGCAGGGGCGTGTTTTTTAACCATATCTTTATGGTCTTTGCCGATTCACCTGTCGAGCAAGTATCATGTATGATATGCAGAAGTCCGCAGAGGTATCCCGTAACGACTCCCGGCGTTGAATAATTCCACAATTGCTTGACTTGTGGAGGGATATGGGTATTCTATTTTCGAATCGGTTCGTATGGCGTGATTACATGGCAAGGAGTGGGATTTCGTTCTTGTAAGATGGGTGCTTTTCTGCTAAAGAGGATTTCTTCCCTGTTTGAGGATATAGGAGAGAGGTTTTTTTACCTGATGGAGACCTCGGGGTATACGATTCTTCTGCTTCTTGAATGTCTCTATTACCTTAAAAACCTCTTCAGCAAGGGGCGGGAGATCATGAAGCATATGTATGTGGCCGGCGTCAAGAGCCTGCTGGTCTGTTCCATCGTGGCCCTCTTTACCGGAATGATCCTCGCCCTGCAGGCCGGTATCGAGTTTGCCGTTTACGGTCAGCAGGCGATGGTGGGCAATCTGGTCATAGCCAGTATGACCCGGGAAATGGGGCCCTTCACGACCGCCATCATACTCACCGCGTCGGTGGGGTCCTCCATGGCTGCCGAGATCGGTACGATGAAGGTCTCGGAGGAGATCGATGCCCTGGAGATGATGTCCATCAGCCCGGTTAAATTCCTGGTGATGCCCCGGGTCGTGGCGCTCTCCATCATGTTGCCGGTGGTTTCGGTCTATACGACAGCCCTCGGGACCCTGGGCGGGGGGATCGTTGCCAACTATCAGCTCAATGTGACCTGGGACGTCTATTACGCCCACGTGCTGGAGTCCCTCAAGTTCAAGGACACCTATGTGGGCCTTTTCAAGGCCTTCGTCAACGGCGTGGTGATTTCTGGAGTCAGCTGTTCCGAGGGGCTCCGGGCCAGCAACGGGGCCATGGGGGTGGGAAAGGCCACCCGCTCATCCGTGGTTACCTCCTTCCTGATGGTTCTCATCCTGGGGTATTATATCACCTCGATCTTTTACGGGAGGCAGATGTGATCCTTTTCGATGATGTCTCCCGGGCCTTCAATGGCCGTGTCGTGCTCAACCATGTCTCCTTTGAAGTGGAGAAGGGGGAGACCTTCGTCATCATCGGTCAGTCGGGGACGGGAAAGACCGTTACCCTGAAACACATCGCCGGACTTCTGGAACCGGACTCCGGGGATGTGATCGTGAGCGGGAAGAGGATGAACGGCGCCAGCCGGCGGGTGCGGGAGGAATTGAGAAACAGAATGGGGGTGGTCTTTCAGTCCGGGGCGCTCATCAACTGGATGACAGTGGGCGATAATGTGGCTCTGCCCATGGTGGAGCACAAGATGTATAAGAAGGACGAGATCGACAAGAGGGTGGACAAATACCTGGGAATACTTCATCTCCTGGAGGCCAAGGACAGGATGCCGGCGGACATCAGCGGCGGTATGCGGAAGCGGGCCAGCCTGGCGCGGGTGCTGGTGAAAAACCCCGAGATCATACTCTATGACGAACCCACCTCGGGCCTTGATCCGGTCATGTCCTGCCTCATCAGCGAACTGATCCGCCAGATGCAAAGGGATTACGGGGTTACCTCTGTAGTGGTCACCCATGACATGAACAGCGCCTATCAGATTGCCGACCGAATCGCCATGCTCTACAGGGGAGAAATCATACAATGCGATGTGCCGGAAAAGATAAAACATTCCGATAATCCTATTGTGAGCCAGTTTGTCAACGGGGAGCTCTCGGGCCCCATCAGGGTATATTAAGCTGTGAAGGGAGTTTATTGAGGATGAAAAAGGAGCTGGCAGTCGGGGTCTTCTTCGTCGTCAGTATGATGATCCTGGGATATTTCACGATCGTCATGACCGGAGGATTCTTCGGGCCGAGTGATTATTACTATCTCAACGTCCGGTTCTCCAACGTGGAGGGGCTTGCCCTCAACGACAAGGTCCGGGTCAACGGGGTGATGGCCGGCAAGGTGGATGACGTTTCCCTCGATGGGGAGGACGGTTTCGTGAGCGTGCGTTTGCGGATGCTGACCCGCTTCTCCCTCTACGAGAATTATAAGATCAAGATCAGGCCCGAGGGCGCACTGGGGGGGAGATACGTGGGCATCTATCCCGGGAGCCGGATGGCCGGGGGTGTGCGCATGGCGAAGCTGCTGGATTACAGCAATCTCCATGGCGAGGCTTACGCGGACGCTTTCGCGCTGCTCTCGGACTTTATCGAAGAGAACAGGGAGGATGTGCGGTCCACGATTCAGAATATCAGGGACATCACGGATAAGATAAACACGGGCAAGGGAACTCTGGGCAAGCTGGTCAATGAGGATCGGGTCCATGACAGTACAGGAGATCTGATAAAGGAATTGCGGGAGGCGATCGAGGACACCAGGGAACAGGCCCCCGTTACCAGCTTTATCCGGGCGGCCCTGACCGCTTTCTGACCGGCAAGCCGTATTTCAGCCTTCGTTTTAGCGCTACTTGTTAATTCCCTGTAAAATTATTCAGTATGACTAAATATTCCCCGCCGGGAGGACTACATTCCGGGGCGCGGCCCCCTTTTTTCATTGACAAATCGGACCGCTGGCGGTTTTGATCATAATTCCTCGTCGGGAGAGGAATATCCGTCTTTTTTTCGAAATAACAGCCGGGAATCGCTAATCATTGGTCTTGGGGCTCCCCTGCGGAGACAAATCAACGATACATTTGCCTGATCCGCCGTCGAATGGCCGGGGGGCAGGGTGACTAAGGTCTCTATATGACAACACAGGAAATTGAGGTCTATAATGCCGAAGCGGGATGATATAAAGAGTATACTGATCATCGGGTCCGGTCCTATCGTGATCGGGCAGGCCTGCGAGTTCGACTATTCCGGCACCCAGGCCTGCAAGGCCCTGAAGGAAGAGGGATACCGGGTAATACTGATAAATTCCAACCCCGCTACCATCATGACCGATCCCGATCTGGCAGACCGTACCTACATCGAACCCATCACCCCGGAAATTATTGAGAAGATCATTCAGGTGGAAAAACCCGATGCGGTGCTGCCCACCGTGGGGGGGCAGACGGCCCTCAATGTGTCGCTGATGATGCACGAGCGGGGGGTATTTGAGCGCAGCGGGGTCAAACTGATCGGGGCCAATATCGATTCGATCAAAAAGGCGGAGGACCGGGACCTTTTCAAGAAGGCCATGCAGAAGATCGGACTGGATGTGCCGGACTCCGGCCTTGCCTCCACCATGGAGGAGGCCCTGGAGGTGCTGAACCGCATCAAGCTGCCCATCATAGTGCGGCCCGCCTTTACCCTGGGGGGCACGGGGGGCACCATCATCTATAACCGCGAGGATTTCGTGGAGTCCGTCCGCAAGGGAATGGACGAGTCCCCCATCAGCCAGGTCCTGCTGGAGGAATCGGTCATCGGCTGGAAGGAATACGAACTCGAGGTGATGCGCGACACGAAGGACAATGTGGTGATCATCTGCTCCATTGAAAACTTCGATCCCATGGGGGTCCACACCGGGGACTCCATCACCGTGGCCCCCCAGCAGACCCTGACGGACCGGGAGTATCAGAACCTCCGGGACATGTCCCTCCGAATCATCCGGGAGATCGGCGTGGATACCGGCGGGTCCAACATTCAGTTTGCCGTCAACCCCGCGGACGGCCGGGTGATGGTCATAGAGATGAATCCCCGCGTGAGCCGGAGCTCCGCCCTGGCCTCAAAGGCCACGGGATTTCCCATTGCCAAGATCGCAGCCAAGCTGGCCGTGGGGCTCACCCTGGACGAGATACCCAACGACATCACGCGCGAAACACCCGCGAGCTTTGAGCCGACCATCGACTACGTTGTGGTAAAGATCCCGCGCTGGGCCTTCGAGAAGTTCGAGGGGGCCGATACCCGGCTGGGCACTCAGATGAAGTCCGTGGGAGAGGCCATGTCCATCGGGAGGACCTTCAAGGAATCGCTGCAGAAGGCGCTGCGCTCCCTGGAGATCGACCGCTACGGCCTGGGTTCCGACGGCAATCGGGACATGGAAGAGGAGATGAAAGGGCTCTCCGAAAAGGCGCGGCAGGATTTCATCGAGCAGGGGCTGATCGTCCCCAGGGAAAAGAGGATTTTTTTCATCATGACGGCCCTCAGGATGGGGTGGGACGTGGAGCGGATCTCGCGGCTCAGCGGCATCGATCCCTGGTTCCTCAACCAGATCGTCGAGATACTGGAAGCCGAGAAGGCTTTTCTCCGGGATTATCAGGAGCGGGGGCTGACGCCGGAGAATGTGACGGGGATGAAGCGCCTGGGATTTTCCGACCGACAGATCGGGTTCCTCATCAACGAACGTCATCTCCTGGAGATCCATGGCAGAGGAGTCTCCGCGCAGAAGGAGTATTCCCTGGCACTGAAAGAGAAGGAAAGGGATGTGCGGAATTTCCGCATCTCCCATAACATAGTGCCGGGCTACCGCCTGGTGGATACCTGCGGCGGAGAGTTCGAGGCCTATACGCCCTACTATTACTCCTCCTACGACGACGAGAACGAGTCCCGGGAATCAAAAAGGCGCAAGGTGATGATCCTGGGCGGCGGTCCCAACCGCATCGGCCAGGGCATCGAATTCGATTACTGCTGCTGTCACGCCTCTTTCGCCCTCAAGGAGGAGGGGGTCGAGTCCATCATGGTGAACTCCAACCCGGAGACGGTCTCCACCGACTACGACACATCGGACCGGCTCTATTTCGAGCCGCTGACGCTGGAGGACATACTGCATATTTACAACCGGGAGAAACCGGAGGGGGTCATCGTACAGTTCGGGGGGCAGACCCCGCTGAGGCTCTCCAAGCTTCTGGCGGAAAACGGCGTCGCCATCCTTGGGACCTCTCCCGACTCCATCGACCGGGCCGAGGACCGCGAGCGCTTCGCCGAGGTGGTGCGCAAGCTCGGGCTTCTGCAGCCGGAAAACGGGATCGCCTTCACCCGGGAGGATGCCGTTGCGATCGCCGGGAGGATCGGGTATCCGGTGCTTGTGAGACCGTCGTACGTCCTGGGCGGCCGGGCCATGTCCATCATCTATGATGAAAAGAGCCTGCATGATTACATACAGTCGGCGGTACAGCTCTCGCCGGAGCATCCCATCCTGGTGGATGATTTTCTGGAGGATGCCATCGAGCTGGACGTGGACGCCATCTGCGACGGAACGGATGTCTACATCGGCGCCATCATGGAACACATCGAGCAGGCCGGCGTTCACTCGGGGGATTCCGCCTGCATCATTCCCCCGCTCTCCATCTCCAGCAGCATGCTGGAGGAGGTGGCCCGGGCCACCGGCGCCCTGGCCCGGGAGCTGGACGTCATGGGCCTGATCAACATTCAGTTCGCCATAAAGGGGAGCGATCTCTATGTTCTGGAGGTCAACCCCAGGGGATCGCGTACGGTGCCCTTCGTCTCCAAGACCACCGGGGTGCCCCTGGCCAAGATTGCGGTCAAGATCATGCTGGGCCGGAAGCTGAAGGATTTCGGGCTCACCCGGATGAAGGAGATTTCCTACATCAGCGTCAAGGAGGCCGTACTCCCCTTCAGCAAGTTCCCGGGAGTCGATACCATTCTATCGCCTGAGATGAAGTCCACCGGCGAGGTGATGGGGGTGGCCCAGCATTTCGGCGAGGCCTTCTTCAAGGCGGAACTGGCCGCCGGGGACGAGCTGCCGGTCAACGGGACCGTCTTCCTGAGCATCAACCGCAGATCCAAGGAAGAGCTCCTGGAGGAGATACGTCTGCTTCATCAGAACGGTTTCCGCCTCGTGGCTACCGAGGGAACTGCGGAGTTCCTCAATGAGCGGGGGATCGAATGCGGCCGGGTCTACAAGGTAAGCGAGGGGCGGCCGAATATCGTGGACCTGGTGAAAAACGGTGAGATCGATCTGATCATCAATACCCCCTCAGGGAAGATACCCAAATACGACGCCTTTTCCATCCGCCAGGCCGCCCTGCGTTATCACATCCCCATCATGACGACGGTCGCTGCGGCCAAGGCGGCGGTACGCGGTCTCCTGGAGGTGAGGAGGAACCGGGAGATATCCGTCAAACCCATTCAGGATTATCATAAAGAGGTGAGATAGCCCCATGTCGGAAAAAGTGATATTGAAAAAAACGGATATAGACCGCATCATACTCGATACCGCCGCAAAGATCATGGAGGATGTCAGGAACCTGGATGATCTGGCCATCGTGGGCGTGCAGACCCGGGGAGTGGAACTGGCCAACCGCCTGAAGGCTGAACTGGAGAAGGTATCCGGAAAAAGCCTGTCCAGCGGGATTCTGGATATCACCTTCTACCGGGACGATCTGGCCACCCGGGGTGTGCTCCCGGTGATCAAGGAGACCCGGATCGAGTTTAACATAACCGGGAAGATCATCCTTCTGGTGGATGATGTGATCTTCACTGGGCGGACCACCAAGGCCGCCATTGAGACCCTCATGAGCTTCGGCCGACCGAGGGCGATACGCCTCTTCGCCCTCATCGACCGGGGAAGCCGGGAACTGCCCATTCAGCCCGACTACCTGGGCTATAAAACGGAAACAGGGGTGCGGGACAAGGTCAGGGTTCGCCTCCAGGAGACGGACGGTATAGAGGATGCCGTCTATCTCAACAATCAAGCGGAAGCGGGCTGATAACGCTTTTCGGGCCTGTGGGAGGCCCTAACGGGAAAACCGCATCGTCGTCTCAGGCGGGGAGTGCCGCTCCCCTGACCGAGATTCCCGGATACTTTAGATATATCCCTTAAACTCCTCCTATCTCCGATAACGACGTAAGGATGAAAGAACTGTCCCTGGCCATTATGCCTGCGGGGACCCCCTCCGAAGCAACAAGGCTCATATTATTTGTTGCAATCTCCCGGGCCGTGATATAGTATGCCTATAGTCCAGTTGGACGGTTTTATGGGGCCTATATCCGGGTGGAGGATGCCTATGAGCGTCGGGAGCTATACCGCAAAAGAGTTATTGGAAGTAAAGGGCGCCTTTTTCCTCATCATCCTCATGACACTGATGGCCGTTGTGGCCTTGGTTTTTCAGTACCTTGCCAATATAGCTCTGATCGTGCTCCTGGTCAGCGGGCTTTACAACGCCATAACCCTCGTTATCGCCTATCTGGTGTACCGGAAAAAGCGAAAGGGGAAAACGGTGACGTTCCTCTCCTGGGTCGTGGGAGGGATGATCGTCATCATGCCCCTGCTCGCACGGTACAGCTATGCCACCAATTTCGGCTGGACCTTTGCCGTGGAGTCCTATCATATCTCCGCCATTACCGTGGCTACGGTTATCATTTTACAGTTCTTCTACAATAAGAAATTGTTCGTATTCTATTTTGTCTTCGTCTTCTTTAACTGGATCGCGTTTCTGCTCCTGGCGTATTCCAAGGGGGTAGAGATGAGCTGGCACTCGGTCGTAAACGGTCAGGCGGTGCACGGTGTGGTCCTATTCCGGGAGATCTATTACCTCTTTACCATGGGCCTGATCTCCTACATATCCCTGCGGAACATCTCCCTCGTCGAGCAGTATGACGCCAAGACGGAAAAACAGACCACCCTGATTCGCCGGCAGGCGGAGGCGCAGAAGAGCATAACATTGAGCATCAAGGAAATGATGAACAGCTTCTTCAGCCAGGTGCATCAGCAGAACAACGTGATCGGAGAATTCAACGAAAAGATGCAGAGCCAGGCCTCCAGTTTCGAGGAGATATCCGCCTCCCTGGAAGAGCTTCTGAGCTCCTCGGAGAACATAGCCAATGTGTCCCTGGAACAGCTCAGGGAGAACGAGAGGATGGAGGGGAGGATCGGCGAGTTCCGGAACATCAAGAAGGAGACGACCGCCAAGCTCGACGCGGCGCTGGAGGACATGAAGTCCGTTATGAGCAACACAAGCGAGGGGCAGGAAAAGGTGGAGATGGTGGAGAAGACCATCTCCCGCATCAAGCAGCAGAGCGACTCCATCTCCGAGACCATCAACGTGATTACGGACATCGCCGACAAGATCAACCTGCTCTCCCTGAACGCGAGCATCGAGGCTGCGAGGGCGGGGGAGTACGGCCGCGGATTTGCCGTGGTGGCGGACGAGATCGGGAAGCTGGCCAATATGACCACCGACAGCATCAAGGAGATAGAGCGTGTCCTGTCGAACAACGCCCGGATGACGGCGGAGGGTGTGGAAGTCATTCAGTCGGCGGCGGTGATCATCCGCAACCTGATTCAGAACATGGAAAACAGTTCCGGGAAGATCAATGTTCTCAAGAGCAGCGTCACCGAGGAGGAGAGCTACATCGACAGCATCATCGGCCAGCTGATGACCAATATTGAGCTTTCCCGAACCATAGGCACCGGCACGGAGGAACAGAAACGGGCCATCGAGGCTTCCGTCCGTGCCATAGAGTATGCCAATGCCATGATCGCGGAGATGGTGGGTAACATCAACCACATCGCCGCTTCCTCCCAGAGCATATACAGGGATGCCGAGGCCCTCTATTCCGAGGCGCAAAAGGCCGGATCTCAGGAGGATAGGGAAGCGTCGGAATCCTGAGGACTGTCGTTTCAGGAGGGGGTAATTATCTTCGGTACGGGGAACTCCAGGGTAAAATTTTCCACTCTTATCCCTACCAGGGGTTTGATGCGGGAGATGTCCGGGAAGAGACTGCTGTTGACGGAGATATTATTCAGGCGCGCAAATCTCCCCTTGCCGTGTCCCTGGAAACGGGTGTGATAGATGCGGCCCCCCAGTTCCTGAACCAGCGTGACCGGCGCCAGGCGGGTCGTCACGGGGAAGGAGAGGGAGCCGGAGCCGATCTCCGCACTGAGGATCTCGCCCGATGAAGAGGAGACCCGGATGACCTCACCGGACGGGTCCTTCCGGCTGATCGAGAAATCCGCCAGCTCCTTGGGGATGCCCCAGTTCTCCCGGCCGTTGTCGACGCTGATTTTCGAGGATACGTAGATCTTCGTTATGGAGTAGAGTCTGCCGGTGGGATGACGGAACTTGCCCGGGATGAAGAGGAGCTCACGGTAGGGACCGGCGGTGGAAGTCCGATAGTCCACGATCATCACACAGCCGAAGCCTCCGGCGAAGCAGCCCTGCAGACTGGGCGGCAGAAAGCCGCTGCTCTCGATGAAATCCCTGCTAAAACGGCAGAGGAACATGTAGCCGTTACCGTTGAGCGTCCAGGGCGCGGGAAATTTATCCGTCATCTGATCACCTCTCTGTCGTAGCCTGATTTCCTATCATTAGTGGCGCGGGCCTTATCTCCTGTCAACCATTACACGGAACGTCCTTCGTCCTTTCCGGAAAAGGGTTGCTTTTTTTGGGAATTTCCCCCCATCTGTCTTATGGCAGGCGCGGCGGCTCCTTCCCTTTCCCGTCGCCGATGCGAGAAACGTTCTCCTCTGAGGATATCATGCGAATACGAAAACTGAAACAGGCCCTTAACCGGCGGGGGTGCTATCCCTACCTCGTATCCAGCCTCGTCAATATTCGTTACCTGACGGGATTTACGGGAAGCAGCGCAGCGATGGTGGTGGATGCAGACGCGGTCTACTTCATCACGGACTCACGCTATGAGGAATATGCACAATCCCTGCTGCCGCCGGCTGTCCGTTTCGTTCTGCAGAAGGACGGGCTCGTGGAGACGATTCGCTCCCTGCTGAAGGGGGCCGGAAGGAAGGCGCTTTATCTCGAGGAGCATTCCCTAACCCTCTCCACCTTCTTTGCTATGAAAAAGGAGCTGCGGGGAGTCAAGCTCCTTCCTGGGGGTGATGAGATCAACGCCCTTCGGGTTCAGAAGGAGGAGGGGGAGATGGCGATGATCCGCAGGGCGGTGGATCTTGCCGATCAGTGCTTCTCCCACATTCTCGGGCTCATCAAGCCGGGGGTTGTCGAGTGGGATCTTGCCGTGGAGATCGACTACTTCTACCGCCGCAGGGGCTGCAGCGGGACCTCTTTTGATTCCATAGTGGCCTCGGGCAAAGGTTCCTCCATGCCTCATTATGCCACATCAACGACAAAGAGGATTGAAAGCGGTGATATGATCCTCATAGATATGGGCTGCGTCTATGAGGGCTACAATTCAGACTTGACAAGAACGGTCTTTCTTCACAAAGTAGACCCGAGGTTCCGTGAGATATACGGCATCGTGCTCCGGGCACAGGAGGCGGCGGAGAATGCCGTTAGGCCCGGGGTAACCACCGGTGCCCTGGACCGGAAGGCCCGGGACCTCATCGCCTCGGAGGGATACGGCGGGTATTTCGGGCATTCCCTGGGACACGGGGTAGGCCTGGACGTTCACGAACTCCCGGCCGTTAAGACGGGAGGGGAATTCAAGCTGAAGAAAAACGGTGTCATTACCGTAGAGCCTGGAATCTACCTGCCGGGGGAAGGGGGTGTCCGTATCGAGGACATGGTTCTGGTCACCTCCGGCGGCCGGGAAATATTGACGAAATCCGACAAGAGTATTATTATTCTATAAACAGGAGCAGAGGATGATTTCCAGCAATGATTTCAAGAGGGGCATGGTGATCAAAATCGACGGGGATATCTACTCCGTTCTGGAATATCAGCATGTCAAACCCGCGCGGGGCTCCGCATTCGTGCGCACCAAGCTTCGCTCCATGACCCGCGGTTCCATCGTTGACAAGACTTTCCGCGGGGGAGAGAAGGTTGAGGACGTTCGCATAGAGAGCCATAAGATGCAGTTCCTCTATGATGAAGGAGATGCCTTGGTTTTCATGGATACGGAGAGTTATGAGCAGGAATCCATTGATCGGGATTACGTGGGCAATATACTGGATTACATCAAGGAGGGCGACATGGTGGACATCTCGATGTACGAGGGCAAACCCATCGCCATCGAGCCGCCGACCTTCGTGAATCTCAAGGTGACCTATGCGGAACCGGGGGTAAGGGGCGACACGGCCACCAACGTCCTGAAACCGGTCAAGGTGGAGACCGGGGCCGAGATTCGCGTGCCCCTCTTCATCAACGAGGGAGACGAGATCAAGATCGATACGCGCACCGGCGAGTACGTTGAAAGGGTGAAGAAATAGAATGAGCTTTTTCAATTACCTGGGAGACTGGATCAATAATAATCCCGGGAAGGCCCTGGGGGCTTTTCTGGGATTTGTCCTGGGTATTCTGATTTTCACCATCGGTTTCATCAAGACCCTCCTCATCGTCCTGCTGGTTGCCGTTGGGTATATCATTGGAAAAACCAGGGATGACGGCGTCTCCCTGGTGGATTCCGTCATGGGTCTTTTCCGCCGCCGGGATGACTGACCTCTCCCTTTTTCCGTTCTCCCACAATTCCTGATTCTCTTGCCGTTTTGCATCGATGCGGATTCCTTTTCGATCGAGGAGGCCTGGAGGCGCAGGGGAGGAGATTGCCCCTATTCTATTACTGTTAAGAGGCTGATATGGACAAAGCACAACTGATCCTGGATGGCGCAACATATGAATTTCCCGTGCTTACAGGTACGGAAAACGAGAAGGCCATTGATATTTCCGAACTGCGGAGCAAAACGGGCCATATAACCCTGGATACAGGATATCAGAACACGGGGTCCTGTACCTCCGCCATAACCTTCATTGATGGAGACAGGGGGATACTGCGCTACCGGGGCATACCCATAGATGTCCTGGCACAGCGCTCTACCTTCACGGAAACGGCCTATCTGCTGATGTACGGCCATCTCCCCACGGAGGATGAGCGGAAGGTTTTCTCCCAGCGACTAACCGAAAATTCCATGATTCATGAGGAGATGCTGAGGTTTTTCGACGGATTCCCCGTAACGGCCCACCCCATGGCGATCCTTTCCACGATGGTCAATGCGCTTTCCGTCTACTATCCTCAGTACTTTACGGTGGATTTTGACGTGGAGACTTTCGATCTGATGGCAGTGCGGCTGATTTCCAAGATCCGGACCATCGCTGCATATTCCTATAAACATTCCATCGGCGAGCCCTTCGTCTATCCGCGGCATGATCTGCGTTACGGGGCCAACTTCCTCCATATGATGTTCCACAGCCCCGTTAAGCCCTACGAGGTGGACCCTGATATTGAGAAGGTCCTGAATGTCCTTCTCATCCTCCATGCCGATCATGAGCAGAACTGCAGCACATCCACCGTCCGGCTTGTGGGAAGCAGTATGGTCAATCTCTATTCCTCCATCTGTGCGGGTATATGCGCCCTCTGGGGCCCTCTGCATGGCGGTGCCAATCAGCAGGTCATAGAAATGCTGGAACAGATAAGGGATGAAGGTCTGTCTATAGACAGCTGCGTGGAACAGGCCAAAGACAGGAACAGCCGTTTCCGCCTCTTCGGTTTCGGCCACAGGGTATACCGGAATTACGACCCCAGGGCTCGCATACTGAAGGAACATATGAATCTCCTCGTGAAGAAGTTCGGCATAAGCGATTCCCTGATTGACGTCGCCCTGGAACTGGAGGAGGTCGCGCTGAAGGACGACTACTTCATCGAGCGGAAGCTGTATCCCAATGTCGATTTTTACAGCGGCATCATCTACCGAATCCTCGGAATACCCACTGAGATGTATCCGGTGATGTTTGCCATCGGGCGTTTGCCCGGCTGGATTGCCCAGTGGTTGGAGATGCACGACACGAAACCCTTCAAGATAGGAAGGCCGCGCCAGCTTTACATCGGGGAGAATCTCCAGGAATACATACCCATAGAGGAACGGTAGGACGTGGCCGGCATCCCTGACAGAAGATGGGATTGGGGATAAAATATTGTTGCAATTGTCGATATAAGGTCTATAGTCTTTCCATGTCCTGTCGGAAAGCGGTTTTCCCGTAAACCGGGTTCAGCCGACTGTACCGCGGGCCGGAAACGGTCCCCGCCGGATTTTCTGATTTAGAAGAAATGGAGAGTTGACCATGAAAAAAACCGTACTGGCCGCCCTGATCGTCTTCCTTCTGGGGCTTCTGACCTTCTCTTCCCTGGGGCTCATCATGTTTGCAGCGGAGGGGAACCCGTCGCCGGCCGAATATCCCAACCCCCACAGATTCCAGACGGCAATCTACTGGTTCGAACTGGCGGACAGCAGGCAGGAGGTGTTCCGCATACTGGGCAATCCCCAGTACGATATCGGAAAAAACCTGAGGATCCGGATGGACGCGCTCAACCGTGCGGATTTTGTCTTCATGATCTTCTATCCCCTCTTCTTCGGGTTTCTGGCTCATTTCGTTTTCCGTTACAGTTACCGCAAGGGGAGAAATGTCCTCCTGTGGCGTCTTATGCTCTATTCGGTGGTTTTCATGAGTATCGTCATGCTCTTCGGAGATTTTTCCGAGAACCTGCAGCTTCTGGAGCTGACGAAATACCAGCACGTTCAGGATGTTCCCGAATCCACCATCATCTCCCTTCAGGTCTTTACACGGGTAAAATGGGTAGCCATGTTTGCCGCTTCTGCGGGGATTTCCCTCTTCTATTTCTTCTGCTTTCCCCGGCTTCGATATCTCTTCATCGCCCTGTATCTTTCAGCGGCGATTGTTGGCCTTCTGGCGGTCACTCAGGCATCACTGAAAGGCCTTCTTGAAATCAGCGGTAATCTCTACGGACTGGCCTGGCTGACCTCCCTGATCCATGCGGGTCTCTATTTCTTCAAACACCGGAAGGAAAGGCGGGAAACCCACTAAGAGGGCGGTTCCTCAACCCGCTCCCGGCGCCCGAAGAAGCGGTTGAGTATGCCGCTCACCCCTGTGAGTGAGAGGACGATGAGCGCCCCGCCGGCAAGGACCTTTTCTGTAAGGGGGTCCGCAAAAAAGATCACTCCCATCATGCCCGCAAAGAGAATACGGCTTGATGAGACCAGGGAACCCGTGGATGCTTCGACATGCCGGTACCCGACGGTGAGCGTAAGCTGGCCCAGCAGCGCGCAGGCCACATGGAGGACCATATAGAAAGCCATGAGACCGCCGGGCATGATGAAGACGGGAAGAACGATGAAAAGATTGATGAGGGCGCCCATGCCCATCAGGTAGAGGAGAATGACCGAAGAGCTGTCGTATTTGCGCGCCTCCCGCAGCGTGGAAATGGCCCCGCCGGCGGTGATTCCCGAGAGCAGGGCGAAGATATCCCCCGGGTTAACCGCTTTGAAGTCCGGAACGACAATGAGATAAACCCCTGCCATCGTAAGGGCCAGGTAGAGATAATTGGCAGGTGTATTGCGCTCCCCGTTGAGAAAGGGGGCCATCATGAAGACAAAAACGGGATAGGTCATATTGAGCATGTTGGCGTGGGTGACCGTTGTCCGCTCGATACCCATGAAAAAAAAGATCACAGCCACGGTGTTGAAAAGCCCGCGGAGAAAAACGTAGCGGAACCTGACAGGGCGGAAGGATTCTTTCATGAGGAGCATCCAGGTCAGCACCAGGAAAAAACCCGTGGAGAAACGGAAAAAAGTGATTTCGATGCCCGGTATGGAGGACTGATTGTTGATAAGCTTGGCGAAGACGGTGGAAGCAGCGAAAGCCAGTGCCGATGTCAGTATGTAGAGGATTCCCTTGATCGTCGAATTCATGAGGGACACTATTCCCCGGCAGAATATTTGCGCAACAACTTTTGCCTGCCGGTTGCGGATCTTCAGGAAGTCTTTTGGGTCAGGCGGACGATTTCTTCGATCAGGACATCGATCTTATAAGGCTTGGGGACGAAGGCGTTAAATCCATACTTCTTGAAATCAGCTGAGGTGGTATCTTCCGAGTAGCCGGAGGATGCGATGACCTGAACCGAGGGGTCGCTCTCTCGGATGATTCTGATGGTCTCCCTCCCTCCCATGCCTCCGGGTATCGTCAGGTCCATGATGATAAGGTCATAGGGCTGGTCTTTTCCCCGGGCCCTGTTATAGAGATCCAGGGCGTCATTGCCGTCCCGGGCGGTATCCACTGCAAAACCCGACAGAAGCAGCATCTGGCTGATGGAGCTGCGGATGATCTCCTCGTCGTCCATGAGGAGTATCCTTTTCCCGCCTTCGGTCGGCTGTGTCTGTTCCTCCTGGTGAAACGGGGCGCTGCTTTTCTTTGTGGCAGGGAGATAGACGTGAAAGACGGTACCGCTGCCCAGGATGGAGTCGACCAGTATGTGTCCCCCGTGTTTCTTGATGATGGAATGGCTCGTCGTAAGTCCGAGTCCGCTTCCCTTGGATTTCGTCGTGAAATAGGGATCGAATATCTTCTCAAGCCTGGCGAGGGGTATTCCCTCCCCCTGGTCCTTTATCGAGAAGAGGACATATGGTCCCCGGGCAAAGGTTTTCATGTTTTTCTCTATGAAAACATTTTTGGCGGATACTTCCAGAATTCCGCCTCCTGGCATGGCCTGAACGGCATTGATGACAATGTTATTGATTACCTGACTGATCTGTCCCTCGTCGATCTCCACCGTCCAGAGGTCCCCGGCGATGGAGAAGCGGCTCTTGATGCTGGTTCCCCGGAGGCAGAAGCTGACGGTTTTTTCGAGCAGTTCGGCTATGGAGGAGGGTTTGAGGATGGGCGCCCCGCCCTTGGAGAATGTCAGGAGCTGCTGGGTCAGGTCCTTGGCTCTGAAGGATATCTCCTCGGCGTCGGCGAGAATGCCCTGAACCTCGTTCTCCTCGGGGAGCTTAATTCGGGCCAGGGAGATGTTGCCGATGACCGCTGTCAGGATGTTGTTGAAATCATGGGCAATGCCGCCTGCGAGTATCCCTATGGACTCCATGTTCCTTGTCCTGGTCAGTTCTTCCTCCATCTTCTTCTCGTCGGTGATATCCCGAAAGGCGATGACGGTTCCCGTGGCCTTTCCTGCCGATCCCAGGATGGGGGAAACGGTATAGGTGATATGTCTCCGTTCTCCGCTTCGGGAGAGAAGGAGGGCCGTTTTTCCCATCTGATTTGTCTCGTAGCTCTCATTTATCAAGTCTGCGGACTCCATGGAAAGGGGGGCTCCGCTTTTCTCATCCAGCAGGCGCAAAGTTTCACCCAGGGTTATCCCCCGCAAGTCTTCGCTGTCCTCGCCTGTGAGCCGCCTGGCCGCCCGGTTCATCAAGAGTATTTGGCCCTTTCCGTCAGTAGCAATCACCCCCTCCGAGAGGGAGCCCAGGGTTACCGCCAGTTTTTCCTTTTCCATGGCCAGGGCCTCTTCTATCGAGGCACGTTCCCTTATCTCCCTCTCCCGCTCCCGGACACGATCCTCCAGTTCCAGGGCCTGCTGGGAAAGGAGCTTTTCCCTCTCCAGATGGTAGTTGACCTTGCGCTGTATTTCCAGGGGGGAAAGATCGAGTTCTGTCAGCATGTCGCTGAATATGCGGTGGATATGCTCGTTTTCACCGGGGGAGATGATTTGAGATCTGCTGACGATGCTGCGGGCGGTGGCGCTTCCCACGGCGCCGGAGAGGCGCTTTTCCACTGCCTCCCGGAGTTCGGCGAGCTGAAGGAGCGACAGGTGCTCCTGTCCGGACAGGCCCGTTTCCACCAGCAGTTCTTCGATCATCCTCCCGGTACTCTCGGGGCTGAAATAGGGGGCCAGCATCGATGTGATTTTATCCAGACGGGGCGCCAGGTCCAGCGTCTCTCCCTTGTCCTTCAGGTCGGCCATGCTGCGCAGGGGATCTTCGTCGCTGGTAAAATGCTCCGCAAGGTCCCTTTCCGTTTCAGTAGGGGTCGACCAGAGGGAGCCGATGATGTACAGCATGGTATTGACTGCCAGGGACCAGAAGACGGAATTTGCCAGGGAATGCCCGGGCAGGAACCCGAACAGGGATTCGGGCCGCAGGGCCTCTATTCCGAAAAGTCCCTCCCTGATCAGTGACGTGTCAAGCCATCCGCTCTTCATGAACGAGGGAAGAAGCAGCGTGTAAAACCATAGGAAAAATCCGGCGGAGAGCCCCAGGAGAGCCCCCGTTCGGTTTCCCCGGCTCCAGAGCATGCCGCCGACAAATGATGGCCCGAACTGGGCTGCCGCTGCAAAGGATATGATCCCCATGTTGATAAGCATGTAGCTGTTGCCGATGGTTTGTTCAAACCAGTGGGCCGCCACCAGGGACAGCGCGATTACGGCCCAGCGGCACTGCAGCAGGTAGCGTCTAAGGAAGGCCAGCGGGGCCAGACGGCTGATAAGCGGGAGCAGGATGTGGTTGACGGTCATGATGCTCAGGGTGAGGGCAGTGATCATGACCATGGTGATCGAGGCCGTGAAGCCTCCCAGGAAAACCGTCAGGGTGA
>CALCJG010000420.1 GCA_937967705.1 uncultured Spirochaetia bacterium | reverse complement strand
CACAAACAGGATGGTCAGGGAGAGGCGCCCCAGCGAGGCAAGCGTCTCGCTATGGAACAGAGGGGTGATAAGGCCGCTTCGCTGGGACATCAGGAAAAACAGAATCATGCCGGCAGAGAGAAGCAGTATGAAGGCCGGATACGCCGGGAACATGTATGGAATTATGATGAACAACCGGTAGAAATCCCCCTCCTCAGCATAATCCCATCCCAAATCATAGGCATAGACGAGAATGAGGGCCGCCAGCAGCATGAAAATGCCTAGAAAGAAGAGGGTCAGAGCCCTACGGTCTTCAAGCATGCGGCCGACGATGATTCCCAGGACAAACACGCCCATCCAGGGGAAGAGGGGAAAGTAGCCCTCAGCCAGGACCATATGAAACAGGGTTTCCGTATCAAAGGGCGGGTTCAGATGGCGTTTTACCAGATAGAGCGGGGTATCCCAAAAGGTCTGAAGGAGCACAGAAAGGGTCAGAGCCCCGACAAAAAAGGCCCAGAGCCATTTAGAGGACAGCCGGTTCAACAGGGGAGACAACATGATACAGACCCCCAGCAAATGCAGCACATACCAGGAGGAGGGCGTAAACCAGTTAGGGGAGATTAGATTGAGTACCATTCCCAGCAAAAAAACTACGGCCCCCCGCTTGATTAGCACAAATCCGTCTTGGGGATGGGCTTCCGAATACAGATGCATACTCCACCCTGACACGCCGATGAAAATCGATGCGCCCAACATAGGAATAGTGTTGAGTAGTACCATTGAGAAATCTGTTTTGATTAAATCCAGAAGACTTTGACTGGATTTTATCCAGAGCCAGCCAAGCAGGTGCTGAGTGATCATCATAATGACGGCAAGTCCCCTCAGAACGTCTATAGACCGTACGCGGCTATTTGACAAATCATATCTCCCTGCGAGGCTCTGACCCCGTCTCACCATATCGGCACAGGATGAACCTTGCGCTTTGTTCTCATCCCCCGCCTTGCTTACTCCTTCATAATAATGGCATCCATCACATCAAATTTCTTCTTGCAATTCAACTAATTTACTCATTACCCTGGTATAGGGGTTAGAGCATTCCCTAAAGGGAGAAAAACCATGAAACAATTACGAACCGTTCTCATTATATCAACAATCCTGTGCTTATCCGCCATAATTCCAGCCTGTGCCCCCCAGAAAGGCGTCCCCGACGCCCTTTCCGTCATCCACAGCCGCAAGAGCGTACGCCATTTTACCGGCCAGGCGGTAAGTAAAGCGGATCTGGAGGAGATCATACGGGCAGGAATGGCCGCTCCCACGGCGGTGGACCGTCGTCCTTGGAGCTTCGTCGTCGTAACGGATCGAAAAACCATGGATGACCTGGCGGCAGGACTGCCCTTTGCTAAAATGCTGAAAAAGGCCGGTGCCACCATCATCGTCTGTGCCATTCCCGACAAGGCTTTCGATAAAAAAAGGGAATACGCCCTGATCGATGCGGGTTGTGCAAGTGAAAACATTCTCCTAGCGGTGGAGGCCCTGTCCCTTGGGGCCGTGTGGACGGCCGCCTACCCTGATAAAGGACGCATGGACCACGTTCGAAAAGTGCTGAAAATTCCCGAGACTGTAATTCCCCTGAACGTCATCCCGGTAGGGGTTCCCACGGGTGAGGACAAACCCAGGAACAAATGGGATCCTGCCAAAATCCACTGGAACATATGGTGAGAAAACAAAGGAGCTGAAGAATAATTCTCCAGCTCCGTTTAACAAACCAATTCAGTTTACTTATATATTCTTACTCCCCAAACGAGGAGAAGCAATCAGCAAATCCTCATGAGATCTCGATTACCCGTCCTTTTCCTTGCCGCATCAGCCCTTACCTGCCTGTTCCTGTTGTTTTCCGGCGGAGCTTTTTATGCCGCGGGTTCCCAGAGGGGTAAAGAAATCGGAAAGGTTTGGCAGCTTGTCGAAAGCACCAGGGAGATCATCATCGTCTCCCCGGGGTCAGGCCGTTCTATCAGGATGGGGGACAGGCTGATCATAGACTCCGGTGGCGAGGAGCTTACCCTGACCGTAACCTATCCCATGATGACCGTTGCCAAGTGCAAATTGACCGGTAAATCCTCCCGTCACTTTTCCATCCTCAAGAAAGGCATGGCCGTATATCTCTTCAAAGGGATCCGGGGTAAAACAGAGCTGGAACACCTGTCCCGTAAAAGCATAGGGGGAATTGATTTCATCTATCTGAAGAAAGGACGATTCCTCATGGGGGCCCCCGACGGAGAGGGGGAAGACGATCAGCACCCCCGGATCAAGCAGAAGGTGGAAGGCTTCTGGATCAGCCGGTGCGAGATAACCCAGAAACAATATCTCTCCCTCATGGACAAACTGCCGGAGGGCCTGCAGTTCAAAGGGGACAATCTCCCGGTTGCCTCCCTGAACTGGCCCGAAGCCGTAGCCTTCTGTGAGAAGTTCAGCACCTCTTACAACGTAGAGGCGCGGCTACCCTATGAGGCGGAATGGGAATATGCCTGCCGGGCGGGCACAACGACCCGTTTTTACTGGGGTGATAAGGTCGATGGGGATTACTGCTGGTATCCCTACAACAATGGCGGCGCTCTCCAGCCTGTTGGAACGAAAAAACCCAATCCCTGGGGCCTCTACGATATGAGCGGCAACGCCTGGGAATGGTGCATGGACGTCTATGATTCCGACAGTTACAAATACCAGGGACGGAAACGTTCCAAAAAGACCGAGGAGGACAATCTTGACAACCGGGTCGTCCGGGTGATAGCCCTCAAAGAGGACAAAAACATGGGGCTCAACGTGGGATCGGCGGATCGCAGCAATCGCCCGTATTACAGCCGAAGTCCCTATTGCGGCTTTCGAATGGTCATCGCTCCCGAATAATAAATTTGGGGTCAGAGCCCTCTGGCTTATTCTTGACATTTATTAAGTTTCTGTAAAATTTTACCCTTTCCAGCGGGCTTACACCCCATGTGACCAGTGAAATCCTTGACAAATTCCCCCTCAGGACACTTTAGGATAGGTGACGTCGGCCGGGGAATGGTCGCTCCCGGTTTCCTATCAAAGGGCCCCTGTGCCGATGATTCACATTCTATGAACCACGGTAGAGATTATGGAAAACCAGGAAGGCGTACGCTCACTCAACTTCATCGAACAGATCATTGAAGAAGACCTGAAAAACGGCAAAAACGGCGGACAGGTCTACACACGCTTTCCTCCGGAACCCAACGGATACCTGCACATCGGCCATGCCAAATCCATATGCCTCAATTTTGGACTGGCACGGAAATACGGGGGCCGCTGCAACCTCCGCTTCGACGATACGAATCCCGAGAAAGAGGATGTGGAGTACGTGGAATCCATCAAGGAAGACGTGCGCTGGCTCGGCTTCCAGTGGGACGGTGAACATTACGCCTCCGACTATTTCGAACAGCTTTACGAATGGGCGGTGATGCTCATAAAAAAAGGTCTGGCCTATGTCTGCGATATGAGCGCCGAGGAGGTATCCGCCACCCGCGGCACTCCCACACAGCCGGGCAAGCTGAGCCCCTCCCGGGACCGGTCCGTGGAAGAGAACCTGGATCTCTTCGAGCGCATGCGCCGGGGCGAGTTTCACGACGGGTCCCGGGTACTGCGCGCCAGGATCGATATGGCCTCCCCCAACATGCACATGCGCGACCCCGTTCTCTATCGAATCATGCACGCGGAACATCACCGCACGGGCAATCAGTGGTGCATTTACGCCATGTACGATTATGCCCACGGGCAGTCCGATTACCTCGAGGGAATCACCCACTCCATCTGCACCCTGGAATTTGAGGTGCACCGCCCCCTCTACGACTGGTTCCTCGACAAGATTGCCGAATCGGGACGCGTTCGCCCCCGCCAGATAGAATTTGCCCGGCTCAACCTCAATTACACCGTGATGAGCAAGCGCATGCTCCTGGAACTGGTCCGGGAGGGACACGTCAAAGGCTGGGATGACCCCCGCATGCCCACCATCGCCGGGCTGCGCCGCCGGGGCTACACGCCGGAATCCATACGGGATTTCGCCGAGCGCGTGGGTGTGGCCAAAAGAGACAGCATCGTCGATATGGCTCTCCTGGAGCATTGCGTCAGAGAAGACCTTAATAAACGCGCGCAACGGGTCATGTCAGTCCTCAATCCCCTCAGGGTGGTCATCGAAAACTATCCCGCGGACAAAACCGAGGAGATGGAGGTGAACAACAACCCCGAAGACGAATCCATGGGAAAACGCAGGGTCCCCTTCTCCCGGGTCGTTTACATAGAAAGGGAGGATTTCATGGAGGATCCGCCCAAAAAGTTCTTCCGCCTGGCCCCGGACAGGGAGGTGCGCCTCAGAGCTGCCTATCTCATCACATGTAAAGAAGTCATCAAGGACAAAAGGGGTGATGTCATCGAGCTGCGCTGCGTTTGCGATCCCGAGAGCCGCGGCGGCGATGCCCCGGATGGTAGAAAGGTAAAGGCCACGCTGCATTGGGTATCCGCGGCTCATGCCGTGGAGGCGGAGATAAGACTCTACGACCGACTCTTCCTCAATGAGAATCCCTACGAGACCGAGGAGGGGAAACGCTTTACGGACAACATCAACCCCGATTCCCTGAAGACTGCCCAGGGGCTTGTGGAACCCTTTGTGAATACGGCCCGTGTTGGGGATAAATTCCAGTTTGAACGCCAGGGATACTTCTGTATAGACAAAGAATCCACCCCGGAAAAACTGGTTTTCAACCGCACAGTCACCCTCAAAGACAGCTGGGCTAAAATTGCGGGAAAGGAGTAAGAGGAGAAAAAATTAACCTTGATGTAATAACAGGAGACGCAAAACCAGGGCATTAATACTTGACAAATATCAGCCCCTTGGAAAATATACTTCCCATATTGCCCGGTGGTGTAATTGGCAACACACCTGACTCTGGATCAGGTTAGTCTAGGTTCGAGTCCTAGCCGGGCAGCACAAAACTGCATGTTCACCAGCATGCAGTTTTTTTATGAGATCACCCCCGGCAAAAAAGTGAAAAAAGGGTTGCAATTGAGGTCTCTCATAGCCTAATACCCATCACCATTAATGATAGAGGATAAGATAAACATGTCAGGACAAACCATCAAATACGAAAAGGGCAAAATTGATGTGCCCGACAACCCTGTTGTGCTCTTTATAGAAGGTGACGGAACGGGCCCGGACATATGGCGCGCCACAAAGATCGCTCTGGATGCGGCTGTGGAAAAGACTTACGGAGGGAAGCGCAAAATCGAATGGCAGGAGGTTCTGGCCGGCGAAAAGGCCTTCAATCAGACCGGAAGCTGGCTGCCCGATGCAACGCTGGAAAAGATTCGGGAATACAAAGTTGCCCTCAAAGGACCACTCACGACCCCCGTAGGCGGCGGCATCCGCAGCATCAATGTTACCCTTCGACAGGTCATGTCGCTCTACGCCTGCGTTCGCCCTGTACGTTACTTCAAGGGCGTGCCCAGTCCCCTTAAAAAACCCGAACTGGTCAACATGGTCATCTTCCGCGAGAACATGGAGGATGTCTACTCCGGCATCGAATGGAAAGAGGGGTCTGCCGAGGCTCAGAAGATGATAGATTTCATCCGCCGCGAAATGGGCAAGGACATACTCCCGGACTCCGGGATCGGCATCAAACCCATCAGCGTTACCAACACGAAAAATCTGGTTCGAAGCGCTATTCAATACGCCATCGAAAACGGCCGTAAAAGCATTACCCTGATGCACAAGGGCAATATCATGAAATTTACCGAAGGAGCCTTCCGCGACTGGGGTTATCAGATAGCCCGGGACGAGTTTGCCTCTTATGTGATCTCCGAGGATGATCTCTGGGATAAGCACGGAGGAAAGATGCCGGAGGGCAAGATCCTCATCAAGGACCGCATTGCCGATTCCATCTTTCAGCAGGTTCTGCTCCGCCCCGATGAATACGACATCATTGCCACACCCAATCTCAACGGGGACTATATCTCCGATGCCCTGGCCGCTCAGGTAGGCGGGCTCGGGATGGCCCCGGGAGCCAACATCGGCGACAGCGAAGCCGTCTTTGAGGCCACACACGGCACGGCACCCAAGTACGCCGGACAGGACAAGGTCAATCCCGGCTCCCTAATCCTCTCCGGCGAGATGATGCTCCGCTTCATGGGATGGCAGGAGGCCGCAGACCGCCTGATCCAGGGAATTGAAAAAACCATCGCTCAGAAAAGAGTCACCTATGACCTTGAGCGGTTGATGCAAGGGGCCACTCTTCTCAAATGTTCCGAATTCGGAAAGGCTGTTGCGGATAATATTTAACCATCAAGCCGGTTTATTTCCATTCTTCTTTCGATTCGGATTACTATTATTATTCACAATTAGGGAGTGTTCTTTATAGGACACTCCCTGTTGTGTTTTGAGCATGATTGGGCATGGAGTGCTTATTTCAATCTAGTTCAATTTGATAGGCTCTGACCCCTTTTAGTAATTTTCACAGAAATTCCCAACAACCCCCCTTTTCTTTTCATCATCACCCCTCCTCAGACGTATTAATACTGTACATCCCCAGGAGGAAACCATGGCCCGAAAACAGAGACT
>CALCJG010000419.1 GCA_937967705.1 uncultured Spirochaetia bacterium | reverse complement strand
GGGGAAGGGCTAGTCTGGTCAACGGAACCATCATACCTGAGGAGAAAAGGCTTATGAATACGAATCGAACCCTCTTAATCAAAATCAGTTTTTATATCGGCGTCATTGCCGATCTGGGGGCGACTCTTCCCCTGCTATTTCCCGGGGTGGCACGGCTGATGTTCGGCCTGGAGGCCCTGAGTGTGGGGGAGGACTATCTCTACGCTTCCCGGGTGGGGGCCTCGCTGATGCTGGGATGGACTCTCCTGCTCCTGTGGGGGAGCTTCAAGCCGGTCGAGAGAAAAGGTATTCTCCTGCTCACCGTGTTCCCGGTTCTTATCGGTTTGCTGATATCCTCCCTCCTGGTTGTCTCTTCCGGGTTTATCACCGTTAAATATATCCTTCCCATATGGATTTTCTATGCGGTCATCATTCCCCTGTACCTCTATGCCTATTATTGCGCTTATCAGATTGAGCGTGGAGTAGAGTGAAGGATGCACGCGGATGCATAAAATCAATGCAGGTCTCTTGCATCCGAAAAGAATTTACCGGAGACCCGGGATCAGAAAGAGACTTTTCAGGGCGGAGCGGCCCATGTTTGTCTGATGCGGTGAGGCGATGACCGGTTTAAAGGATGAACAGTATAACGATTCCCATAAGTTTAAGGCGCGGATAGATCTGCATCGGAGGTTCGGGACCAACCCCTATCCCTGGCCGCTCTGGGTCTTCGATCGTTTCAGAAAAGAGGACGGTTTGAAGGTCCTGGAACTGGGATGCGGTACCGGCATGTTGTGGAAGGTGAATAAGGCCAGGATACCAGGCAGATGGGAGATTATCCTCTCGGACTTTTCCGAAGGTATGCTGCGTGACGCGGAAGGCAATGTAGGAGAAGCTGCTGCTGCCATCCGGTATGAGGTGGTCGATATTGAAAACATCCCCTATGGAAACCATCAATTCGATATGATCATCGCCAATCATATGCTCTACCATGTTCCAGACCGGAAGAAGGCTTTTGCGGAGATAAAACGCGTTTTGAAACCCGAAGGCACCTTCTGTGCAACCACCATGTCAAGGATGTATATGAAGGAAATAAAAGTCATTATAAGGGATTATCTTTTCTTAAAACACGGCGTTAGCAGAAATCAGGAGGAGGACTTGAATACCGTCATAGGCAATTTTTGCCTGGAGAACGGCGAAGATCAGATGAGGGAATTCTTTGGCACTATCCAAAGAGAGCTTTATGAGAATACCCTTATGGTCAGGGAGGCGGAACCGCTTGTTGAGTATCTCTATTCCTGTGCAGGTATAAGCCGTGAATCCGCGCGAATAAATCGGATTGATAAAACATCCCTGATGGAATACGTTAACTGTACTCTGTGCGAAAAAGGGACCATCCCCATACCCGCCGATTTTATTCTTTATACTGCCAGGAATAGAAACCAGCGAGAGGGGACTGGGACCGGCCGAGGAGAAGAGCCATAGGCATCCTGCGGCAGACTCTTCTTGAATTCCTCATGAGGTGAACACTATGCCATATCCAGCGGAGTACCAAAGGGCATCGGATCATTTCGCGGAATTTCTGAACGATACAAAAATTGAATCACAACTGAACTCGGTACATCAGGCCTATACCGTAGCCCAGGGAGTCTTCCAGGTGTTCCGCCGTCGGATTAGCCCCCGGGACTCGATTATCTTCATGTCAGCTCTGAATGCGTCCCTGCGTTCCCTGTATACCGCCGATTGGGACCCCGATGAACCGAGGGTTCCCTTCGGCTCCATGGAGATCATGAACCGGGAGGTGAGGCTTCTGAGGCCGGATCACAATTTCGCAACGGATACGGCCATTCAGGATGTGGGGAGAGCCCTGAGGAAACATGTCGATGCAAAGACATTAGCGAACATGCTGGAAAAATTACCGGCGAAGGCCCGGGATTTCTGGAGGGAATGAACAGAGGAGGGGATTCCTGCCCTGGTGTGATGATTCAAGGGAGAAATAAGCCTATGAGAGAACAGACCGGTTATACGATACAGACCTTTCCTGCCAGCAGGCTCTTTACCGAGGATATCGGGAAGCTCGGGATGCGCAGGCATCACATCAAGGCCCTGATAGATGTGGACGTCACGGAGCCTAGAAGGAGGATCGCAGAGATCAAAAGGAAATCCGGGGGTGTCTCCTTTACCTCCTGGGTGATTAAGTGTATTGGCCAGGCTGTTGCGGAACACCGGCAGGTCCATGGGCTGAGAAAGGGAAAACGTAAAACAGTAATATTTGATGATGTTGACCTGTCCCTGATGGTGGAAAAAGTGGTGAAGGGCGTGCCTGTTCCGTTGCCCCTCGTGCTGAGGAGTGTCAACGCCAGGAGCATACAGGATATCCATGCCGAGATCGAAGAGGCCAGGATGCAAACAGCAGACGGGGATCATCGGTTCGTTCTGAAAGAGAAGCGGGACAACAGGATGGCGTCGTTGCTCTCCCGTCTGCCGCAGTTCCTCCGGCTTCTGATCTGGAGGATGATCCTCCGCAATCCCCACAGGGTCCGGCGGATGATGGGAACGGTCATGGTAACCTCGGTGGGGATGATGGGCTCCGTCAACGGCTGGTTCATTCCCTACAGTATTCATCCGCTTTGCTTTGCCCTGGGCGCCATTATAAGCAAGCCGGGCTTCGTCCGGGGTCGTGCGGCCCTCCGGGAATATCTGAACCTGACGATACTCATCGACCATGATGTCATCGACGGTGCTCCGGCGGCCCGTTTCGTATCCCGGCTTGTGGAATGTATGGAGGGGGGATATGCGTTGTCTTAGGACCCATGCCCGGTTTTCCTTCTAATAATCAAGGGGAATATGGCGTTATTGGAAAATACAGCTGGTAAGAAACAATAAATGGGAACTGTATAACAAATCGGTATTACTGGAATTTAGTAATGAGGGAGAAAAGGATTAACTCATCATTTATCGGTGATGGTTATTCAGATATGTTTATGCGGACTGGTAATTCGCAACGCGGGGATGCGGTCCTGCCGGAGACTATCTAGTATGTGTTGATGCTTTCACAAAGATAAATCGCTATGGAGTGTGTACACTATGATGAGAAAAATAATTCTGTACGCCGGCGGGGTTGTCAATCTTCTCCTGGCGGTGGGGCATATGTTCTTCTGGAAGCTGCTCAACTGGGGGGAAGAACTGCCCCGGTTGTCTCCCATCAACCAGGGGGTGCTGCAACTTGCCAACATCATTATCATCTTCACCATACTCTATTTTTCCGTCATGTCTTTCGTTATGGCGAGAAGGAAAGTGGTGGATATTTTCGGTAAATCCCTTATCATTCAAATAGCGGGGTTCTATGCCCTCAGGCTGTTTCTGGGCTATCCATTCTTCGGCTTTAATGGAGAGGAACTGGTCATCTGGCTGATATGCCTCCTGTTGACGTCAGGGTATTTGTCCCTTGTGTTTTTGAAGGAGGAATGGTGAATTTGAATAGAAGGATCATCCGATTCCTCACGCCTTTCTGTGTGGATTACATAGGTTTTGCCGGTCTGTCGTCCTACGGAGAGGATCTGGCGGTTCTGGGGGGGGCTCTGGTTGCCGGATATGAAAGGGGCATTAGCATCGGGATAGCCATTCCCGATGCCATCGTGGATCACCTGCCCGAGCGAAGGGACAGCAACGTCTCCTGCGCCTACCGGGTTCACGGATACGAGGTGCTCAATATGCGTCTCAACTATATTGCCTCCTGCCTCTCATCCTTCCTGAACCAGTCGGGGTACAGGACCCTGCCGATAGCGGTGGCGGACCGGACCGACGAGGAGAATGCCCTGCCCACAGTGTCGCACAAGATGATTGCCCATATCGCCGGGTTGGGCTGGATCGGGAAGAACTGCCTGCTGATCACGAAGCGGCACGGTCCCCGGGTACGATTCATCACCCTCCTGACCCATGCACCGCTGAAGACGACCGACAATCCCCTGGAGCAGCAATGCCGCGACTGCGAGGAGTGCGTCAAGGCCTGCCCGGTCGGGGCGATCAAGGGGCGCAACTATGTTCCCGGCGACTCCCGGGAGGAGCGGTTGGATTTCCGGAAATGCCAGACATACTTTGAGGGACTGAAAAAGACGAGCCGGTACCCGGTATGCGGCATGTGCCTCTACGCCTGTCCTTACGGGAAGAAGGTCATGGTTCCTGTGCTTCCGGGATGACCGATTGCCCTCTGATAGTTTGTAACATTCCGCACAGGAACTGTATGTCAAATTATAGTTGCCATTCGTGATGAATCCCCCTATTCTCATTGATGCTGGAGGCCGCATTTCTACATAGAGAATCATTACATTTAAAAAATTCTATCCGGATTTCCTGAGGGGACTATATGCCTTTACTGAAGAAAGAGGGCCATTATCAACCGTTTGTCGGGGATGTCACGAAAAATGAAATTGATATCCTGCTCAATGATTTGGAAATAACCATTCTTGCCCTGGAAGAGCATAAAACCTTGCCTTCGAATAATACATGGAAACTGCTCAACGAGATGTTTTTCTCCCATCGCCCGGAGGTGGAATTGAAGGTCTGCGGTTTCCATCTACGGCCGATGGATTTGACCTTTACAGGTATTCTGGATAATGTATGTCACTTTTACGCGGATGCTCTTGATGATGCGCGAGGGTATGAAAACATCGCAGGTATGGGGAGACTGAAAACCCTGTCCGTTGGTTTTTTGAATCTTCAAAGTTTCGAATTTCTGGAAGGTGTTACAGACCGGCTTGAAAGTCTCTTTGTCGGATCAACACTCTCAGCTAAACCTTCCCTGCTTCCACTTAAGCGTTTTAAATATCTCAAGCGATTATTTCTTGAGAAGCATGTCAAGCATATTGAGGTGCTGTCCGATCTGGTCCATTTGAGGGACTTAACCCTGCATTCGATAACTCTTCCAAATCTGAATATACTGAAACCTCTAAAGCGACTACAATCCCTTGTCATGGAACTGGGGAGTTTAATGGACATTTCCTCACTGAAGGGTAATAGCAAAATTGCATCAGTTGAGTTTTCTCGGGTTAGGGGGTTGTCAGACTTGAACCCGCTTTCGTCCCTGACCAGTCTCAAGACTCTGCATTTAGAGTCTTTGCCGGGAGTCCGATCTATTCCCTCCCTGTCAGGTCTGAAAAAACTGAAGGAATTTTCGATCATCAATTTGACAGGTGTGGAAGATTTCGGTTTCCTTTACTCCCTTCCGTCTCTGGAAGCGTTGCGATTCGTGCAGGGGGAGAAGGGGCATAATTATGAAACTGTCGAATTAAACAGACTGATGAGAATAAAGGGATTGAAAGGAGCTTTCATTGGTTTTAATTCAGCCAGAATGAACAGGGAATGTGAAGATCTTATGAAGAAAATGGGGATTGATGAATTATAATCTGCAAATGTGTCGTCATGTTGTGATTGATGTCGACCAAACGGCTGTCCCACTATATACCAAATTACAGAAAACATCCGGAGCGAAACAATCATGAAAGACAAGATGAAAATCCTCTCCCTGCTCTTCCTTCTCTCCTTTACCTGCTTCCTGACGCAGTGCGAGGGGTGCAGGAAAACGGACCCGGTTACTCATCGGGTCCTGCCCAATCAGGTTGTCTACACCCTCTCCTGCGGGTTTCCTTTTCCGTACTTCGATGTCCGGATATTGAATACTTCCGAAGGAGGACACCGTTACGAGGTGCGGGATTCCTACAGGAAAGGGATATCCGTGTCGGTTAACGTCCTGATTCTGGCTGCAGGATATCTTCTTCTCGTCTTACTCCTTGCCCGGGGCCGATTGAGACTGAACCGATTTTTAATGGTGTCGTTATCCGTCATCCTCCTCTTCAGCGCAGGTCTCTTGGTCCCCTGGTTTCCCGACATCCTGAAGGAGGCCTGTTTCTATCTTTACCTGTTTCCGGTGAATCTGATCAACTCTCTGCTGGACTATCTGAAGATAGACCTTCGGGATAACAACATTGCCCCCCGGGTCTATCTGGTTGTGCTGATTCTGCTGGTCTATCACCTCATATCCTTGATACAGTATCTCCGGACTCTGAGGAAAAGAACTCCCCGGGGGGAGGGGGCGTAAGCCTTCATCCCTCCGAATGTGATGATTCTAAAAAAAAGGAGGAATCAATGAAGCCGAGAGGACCCCTGATGATTGAACATCGTCTGATCGAAAAAATGCTGGGCCTTGCCGCCCGGGAGCTGGACCGGATCAGGAGCGAGGGTAAGGCCGATCCGGTCTACGTTGATACCCTGGTCGATTTCATCCGTATTTATGCGGACCGTACCCATCACGGCAAGGAGGAGGATATCCTGTTTCGGGAGCTGGAAGCGAAAAGTATGGAGAGCGCTGATAGGGAGCGGATGCGGGAACTGGTAGAAGATCATGTTACGGCCCGAAAGGCCGTAAGGGATCTGGTGGAGGGGAACCGCCGGTACCGTGCGGGGGATGAAACGGGCCTGGCGGTCATCGTCGAAAAGCTCTCCTTCCTGATCGGTTTCTATCCGGAACACATACGAAAGGAGGATAAGGTCTTCTTCCCCGATACTGAAAGGTATTTTTCCACGGAAGAACTGGATCGGATGCTTGAGGAGTTCTGGGAATTCGACC
>CALCJG010000418.1 GCA_937967705.1 uncultured Spirochaetia bacterium | reverse complement strand
TGAGCGCCTGGTTCAGGGGAGGAAGGGGCGCTCCTCCTCCTACGCCCTGCTGGGGCTGGTGGCCTTCGGGGATGCGAGCCTCAAGGGGGCCATGGAGGCGGGAGGTATAAAATCCCTGCACGCCTCGGACTATGAATACGTGAGGATCAACCTGCTCTGGACTCCCTTCGTCATCTGGGAGCAGTACACGGCGGTGGTCTACGGGGAATAGGGGGATGCGGTCAGGCCAGGTCCATGAGGCGGCCGTACTCCTCGAAACAGCGGGCCTCTATGCCCTTGAGGTTTTCAAAAGCGTCGCTGAAGTCTTCCCGGCCCACGGTAAAGAGGCCGTGGCCGTAGACGATCACGCCCCGGCGGCCGATCATGGCGGGGGGAAGGGTGTTGCAGAGCCCCGTGGGGCCCGTGCCCACCTCCCCGGGAACGATGGGGATGTCGTCGATGAACCGCTCCTTCCGGCAGTCCTTGAAACAGCTGCCCCGGCGGGGACACTCCTCCTCGTCGCAGATCATGGAGAGGATGACGCTGAAACGGGGATGGCCGTGGAGAACCGTCTTCATCCCGGTGTTGCGGTAGATCTCCCGGTGGGCCTTGTACTCGCTGGAGGCCGTGAGCCCGGCGCAGGAGGAACCGTCGGCGGGGCAGGGATCGATGCAGCCCGCCAGCTCGTCCAGGGAACTGCCGGTCTGGCTGATGTAGAGGATCTCCCCGTCGAAGAGGGAGACGTTCCCGAAAAAGGAGTCCACCATACCGCACTCCACCGTGAGGCGCCCGGCCTCGATGATGGCCTGGAGAACCGCCTCGCTGTCGGCAAAGGGGGCGCGCAGGGTGACCCGGCGTTCGCTTATGCCGGCGATGGAGCTTCGGTAGAAACCGTAGGCCCGGGCGAGGAGCTCCCGGCGTTCTGCGGGCAGCGGGCCCTTTTTACGGGCGTAATAGCTGTCGGCAAAGAACTTGACGTAACAGGCAAAGCAGACCGAGCTGAAGACGATGAAGGCCTGCTCGGGGCTAACGATCCCGAAGGTAACCAGGCCGTGGCCCCGGATGATGACGGCCTTGCGCCTCTTGAGCACGGCAATGATCTCCGGGGCGCTGAAATCCGCTATGACCGGGATGTCGTGCAGAAAGGTCCGGGTCTCGCTGTCCTGCGGGCTGATGGAGCCGGAGGGGCCCGTCTCGGCCGCCAGGTACTCTATCAGGGAGAAGTAGGGCTCCCGGGGGGCGGCAAAGAGGAGGCTGTTGATGTTGAGGCCCCCGATCACCTCCTCCAGGAGGGGGATGCGCGGGTCTTCACGGTTCCAGAGTATCTCCGCGTCTATGCCCCCCAGAAGGGGAGCGTCCTTCTCGCAGAGTCCCTGGCGGTAGAGCTTGTCGGCGTATTTTGTCAGGAGTTTTTCCATTCCAGCTCCAGTTCGTCGCATTTGGCCCGGGTGGGCAGCCCCTCCGCGTCCAGCCCCCGGATTTTATAATAGTCCGACCGGGCCTTGAGGAACTCGGCGCGGTTCAGGGGCGGGACGGTAATGCCCCCGCCGCTGCTTCCCGCCTCCTCGAAGAAGCGGGGAGGCAGGTCGTCGTCCGCCGCGGTAAAGCCGTTTTCGGCGTTCATGATGCGTTCGTGGTAATAGATGCGTTCCCCCGCCCTGAGGAGGTCCTGGGCCGTGGTGGGTATCCCCGTGACCCCCAGGAAGGCGCGGGCGAACTCCTCCAGGGAGGCGGCAAAGAAGAGAAACTTGCAGGCGGTCAGGGAGTCGATCACGGCATTGAGGTCCTCGCTGATCTTGATGATGCGGGCCTTGCCGCTGAAGGTAAAGCGGTCCGTGGCCACGGGCTTGCGGAGGATCTCATGGGCGATGGGGTAGGCTCTGAGATGGCAGGCCCCCCTCGTGGAGGTGGCGTAGGCCAGGGCCATCCCGTAGGCCCCCCGGGGATCGTAGGCGGGCATCTCCAGCTTCTTTACGGACATGGAGAGCTGCGCCCTGCCCTGCGCTTCGGCGTAGCGGTAGGAGCCCGGGGCCAGCTCCGCCCCCTCGCCCCGGGCCAGGGCCGTTTCCCCGAGCAGCCGGATCAGCCGGTCGGGGGTGATCTCCCGGCCGGTGATCTCCCGGTAGCAGGCCAGGGTGGAACCGGCGGTGATGGTGTCCATCCCCGTCTCGTTGCAGATGCGGTTGGCCTCCATGACCGCCTCGATGTCGCGGTTGCCGATGAGGGCGCTGAAATGGGACATGGTCTCGAACTCCGGGATGATCTCCCCGTTCTTTCCCGTCTTCTTGCAGAGGATGTGGCAGCCCATGCAGCCCGTCCGTTTTGTCTCGTAGCGCTGTTTGTAGCTGTAGGCGTTCATCTTCCCGGCGTCCTCGAAAACCGTGGCCTGGAAATTGTCCGTGGGCATCATGCGGCGGCTGTTCATCAGGTCGTAAAGGGCCCCGGTGCCGAAATGGGTGATCCCCAGCTCCCCCATGAGTACGGGGGAGGCGGAGGCCAGGCGGAAGATCTCTTCCCGGGCCCGGGCCAGCTCTTCACGGTCCGCCAGGGCGGTTTTGCCGCTTCCGGCGACGGTCATGTATTTGAGGTTCTTGGCTCCCATCACCAGTCCCAGACCCCCGCGGCCGGAGGAGTAATGGCCGTCGATCATGATGCTGGCGAAGAGCACCCCGTTCTCGGCGGCCGGGCCGATGAGGGCTGTGGAGCCCTCCCGGGGGAGCCGGGAGAGGGTGTCCGAGCATTCCACTCCCCGGAGGGCTTCGGCGTCGGTAAAGGTCACGTCCCCGTCCCGGACGATGACGCCGCAGAGCCCGTCGCTTCGGCCCGTAAGGACGATCGCGTCCCATCCCGCCCGCTTGATCTGCGTGCCGAGCCGGCCTCCCACCGAGGTGTCTCCCACCGTCTCCGTCAGGGGGGAGCGGGACATGATGGCCATACGCCCCGAGGTGGGGGAGGGAGTGTCCACCAGCGGGCCGGTGGCGAAGATCAGGGGCATGCGGGGGTCCTTCCAGGGCAGGGTGATGTGGTCCCGGAGGAAATGTCCCGCCAGGCCTTTGCCACCGATCCAGCGACGGTAGAGTTCCGGCCCCGGCGTGAGAACGCTGTGACTCTGCGCGGTTAGGTCCACGAGGAGTATCTTGCCTGTCCAGCCTGTCATGGTTATGGGTGACGCCTCTGAGCTGTGATATCGCTTCCCTTGCCCTCATGCCGGGGGCGGGAAAGGGGTACTGATACCTCCCTCCGAATTCCCTGTCAAGAAACAAATCACTCCTGCTGGGGTATCGAAAAGCATCTTTTACTTGCCCATTCCGGGAAAACATTTGACAGGGCCGTCGGCATCGTGCGATGATCGCCCTTTGGGAGCCCTTACCGGCAGGGCCGGCGCTGCCGCGGGGTCCGCGTCTTCCCGAACAAAGCTTCAAGGAACGGCTCGAGCCTGATGAAAAGGATATTTGTGACATTTCTTATCGGTTTTATTGTTTTTTTCTGGATATTGATTTTGCTTGATATTATTTACTGGTTTTTTTATTAAGGGAAGCACGGGAGTGAAAGACCATCTATGCCATCCCTTCCCGGGGAAAACGGGGAAAGGGATAACCGCAGCCGTGTTTGCCGGTCCTGTACTCCGGATGAATCCGCGTCCCTGGCGCGAGAGGCCCTTAATAGCCGACAATACCCTTTATGAGAGACCGCGTATTCAATGAATGTCGTTGACAAGGTAAAATCTTCCATTGACAGGATGCCCAGCCTATCACCGGTCGTCCATAAGATCAACGAGGTCGCCAACAATATCCGCTCCTCCGCCCAGGATCTAACGGATGTCATTCAGCTGGACCCGGTTCTCACCGCCAAGGTCATCCGCATGGTCAACTCCGCCTATTTCGGCCTGACCCAGGAGGTCAAGTCCCTCAAGCAGGCGGTGGTGATGCTGGGGATCAACACCATCAAGAACGTGGCCCTCTCCTCGGCGTTTCTGGGGAGCGTCAACATCAAGGGAAAAACGGGACTGGACGGGGAGGATTTCTGGAAGCATTCCCTGGGGGTGGCCGTTGCCTCCAAGATGATAGCCCGCCGGCTCAATGTTGAGGACCGCTTCCTGGAGGAGTATTTCATCGCGGGGC
>CALCJG010000417.1 GCA_937967705.1 uncultured Spirochaetia bacterium | reverse complement strand
ATATCCACTCGTGACTGGAGTTCAGACGTGTGCTCTTCCGATCTCATGCTGGCCACCGCTCCCAGCTTGTTGACCGCATAAAAGCAGATGACGCCCTGCGGGGAGGTCGGCATGGCAATGGTCACCCGGTCTCCCTCCCGCAGGCCCAGGGCGTACAGGGCATCGGCAAACCGGTCAATGTCTTCCAGAAATTCCCTATAGTTTGCCGTAAATCCCAGAAAATCGTAAGCGGTTGCCTTCTCTCTTCTCCTGGCCGTCGCCGCCACCGTCTCGTAGAGGGTTGTGCGGGGATAATCCAGAGTATGCGGTACATTTCCATAATACTTGAGCCAGGGTCTTGCCGAATTTTCCATAACCTTTGCCTCCCGTAAAATTCTACTTGACATTGTACTACATTGTCGTATATTGTACTACAATGTAGTTTTTATAATAAAGCCTGTCAAGAAAAATTGCATTATTTTGTAAAGAAATAGTTCCAATCCCGATTGACAGATGGAAGCCGATCCCTTTGATAAAGACCCCGGCCCCCAAAAAGGGAATTCAAGCCAGGAAGCTTCCTTTTAAAGACAGCGTTTCAGGGGGGTGATAAGGCCGGGACAGAGAACACGATCAGAGCGAGGAAGCCATGACGCCGGAGAAGAAAAAGACCGGAAAAAAACCGGCCCCAAAAAAGATGATACAATCCATACAGCGGGCCTCGGACATCCTGAGCCTTTTCATCACCGAGAAGAACCCCCTGGGCATCACGGAATTCGCCCAGCGGCTCAAACTGCCCAAAACCACCATACAGGGGATCGTGCAGACCCTTGCGGAGCTGAATTACCTCGAAAGGGACTCCCTCTCGTCCAAGTACCGCCTGGGCCCGATGCTCTTTCAGCTGGGAATCAAATACGCCACCAACCTGGACTTCGTGGACATCACCCGGGGATGGATGGAGCGGCTCTGCTCCCAGTACCGGGAGCCGGTCAATCTGGGCATGCTGGTGGGGGAACGCGTGGTGCTGGTGCTCCGCGTGGAGCCGGACAACCGGTTCATGGTCTTCCCCCAGGTGGGCTCCGTCATCCCCACCCACTCCAGCGCCATAGGCAAGATGCTCCTGGCCTTCCTGGAGCCGGACCGGCGGGAGGCGGTACTGCGGAACTGCCCCTTCGAGGCCTATACCCCCAACACCATCACGACGCGGGAACGTTTCGAACAGGAACTGGATGAAGCGAGGAAAAACAACGTGAGCTTCGACCGCGAGGAAAACATCATTGGGCTCTCGGGCATCGGGGCCCCGATCCGCAATCACACCGGGCAGGTCATCGCCGCCTTTGCCCTCACCGGGGACACCGAACGCATCGAATCATCCCGGAAGGAAATCATCGGCACCGTCCGGGACATCTCCCGGGTCATCTCCTCCCGCATGGGATGGGGGGAGGAATGAGGAGGTGGTAAATCCCCCAACCCTCGTTATCAATTCTTAATAAAACCTATTTCTGTGTATCAATATAAAAAAAGCAATGCCTCCATAGAGCATTGCCTTCCATCCATAATATAACTGTCCGGCCTAATGCCTAAAAACACTCATATTTTTCTTCAAACGACTGTAATCCGATGATCTCACAAGACGACACTTGGAGGCCGTCATCATGGGAAAGGTCACGATCAGTTTAACCTTCTCGTCTCCGGATTCCGCAAAGAGAAGCTCTCCCATTCTCAGGGGCTGGGAGCCGGCATGTTTTACAATGACCTCCTCGGGGCTCTTCATTTCCCTGATATCCCCGACCGGAACCATCTTCGCCCCGTCTTTACGCTTTTTCAGCAGGGAATCTATCTGAGCCAGTCTGGTTTTCAGTTGTCCCGCCGCATTCATGAAGGCCCTTCCGGCGGAACGCTCAATGGTCTCCGTACGGTAAAACCCGTAAAAGGTAATTTTATAGTCATCGGCGCCGTAAGCTGTAATCACGCCGAGGGGTCCTTTCTCGTCCGAAACAGTCACCTCGATATTGACCGAAACCGTGCCCAGCTTTCTCTGTACCGGCCAGTATCCGGGCATCGGCCAGACCCCAGGCCAGGTGATCCACCAGTTGAAACCGCCGATCTCGGTGGTGTAAATCATGACGTCCAGATAGAGCACCTTCTTCCGTTTTTCGCTCTTCAAGCCCTTGACCGCGCCCTCGGTAAAGATAACGTCCTCGAAAACCGAGCTGTTGTATATCAGAGTCGCCACGGCTTTTTTCAATTCCGCCAGTTTGGCCTCGTCCCCCTTGGTAAAGGTTCCCTGATTTCCCGACCAGTAATTGACACTGGCTATCACCGCCTTCTTCCCGGTCTTGACCTCTCTGATGGACCGGTCTACTCTCACTTCATTGAGCATAAGATTGGCCGTGCAGCCGGAAAAACAGAGCGCCAGGACCGTCATGACTAAAAAGGCTTTACTCATTCTTCCCTCCAAAAGCTGTATGGTATTGATAAACTTGAACAGACAAATTGTGATGGCAACTCTGGCAAGTTAAGGAGAAGCGCTCCCCGGGTCAAGAAAATTATCGATACGGCCGGGGTGATGCGTCCTGGATCATCACGGTCATCCTATTATTGTCGGACATGCTGTCACGGATATCCCTGTCACGGGGAAACGATCCCAGGCCTGGAATTTCGCGGAGAAGAGGTAACGATCCTTTCTTCTGTTATGTAGCATCGGGGGGAAAAGGAGGAAGCAGAAAAAAAAGGGGAGATCGGAAGAG
>CALCJG010000416.1 GCA_937967705.1 uncultured Spirochaetia bacterium | reverse complement strand
ACCACCGAGATCTACACTCTTTCCCTACACGACGCTCTTCCGATCTCTTCATGCGTGCCTCATGCTCCCTCTGCAGTCTGACGAAGGCTTCTTCAATGGCCCGGCGGGAATACCGCTGTCTGCCGCACATCTCCCCCATGGAAAGAAGACTTGCCGCGTTATGCGGCATGGCAAGATGGAGATGCGTTGCCGCAATATTAATCCGCTCACCGGAAACCGCAATGGACCCCAGCAGCACCTGCGTGAGATCACCGGTATGGATTGAGGCGCCGTTCGAAACGAAACCGGGGCCATAGAGCTTCCTCCGGCCCAACATTCGGAGAGAGAGCCCCGGCTTCGCCAGGATCATGTCCCCCTCCCGCAGATTGACGGGTATACCAATTCTTCCCAGGCGTATCCCTGAAACACCCATGTGCCAGATACAGTCATAGCCGGTATCCCCGGCCAGGCGCCGGGCATAGCCTGGGAGCGGGTTGGCTTCGTTAACGGCAATCACATCCGGCCTCCGGGCCATGATCTCGGCAACCAGGGCCCGGTAACGCTCCTCTCGCCGGGCCGCCGTTTCATGGCAGCCCATTCTCCAGACGCCCCGATAATTCAGCCCTGACCATGCGTTGATGGTCAGGGCGCTTATCTCCCTCAAGCGAGACACTCCACATGGCTGAACACCCGGTCGAAGCGCTCCAGGGCATCATCGATGACGTCGTCAGTGTCGGCCATGCTGGTATAGAGGCGGCTGCCAGCCAGGGTGATGATCCCCTCTGCCGTCAGGGCGGCGCCGATCTCCTCCATGATCTTCTTGCGAGCTCCCACCTGCGCAAAGATATTGGGGTTGGTGATGTCCATGAGCATCGCGGCACCGGTTTCCATGTGACAGATGGAACCGTGATTGAAGGCAACGAAGGGCAGATCACGGCGCTGGAAGATTTCCTGCAAACCCTTCGTGAGCCGGTCGCCGGCGGCACCGGCCTTGACATGAGCCTCCGTTTCTTCGATGGCCTTGATGGCGAAGTAACCCGCGGCGCAGGACATCGGATTGGCCGACAGGGTTCCCCCCACCATGGCCCTCTTGCCCAGGGGACCGCCGATCCCCGCAGCAAAGCAGAGCATCACGTCCTTGCGCCCGCCCACGCCCCCGGCTCCCGGGAATCCACCGGCCACACACTTGCCGAAAACCGTGAGATCCGGTTTCACGCCGAAATATCCCTGGGCCCCGCCCAGACCGACACGGAATCCCGTGACCACCTCGTCGAAGACCAGCAGGGCGCCGTATTGATCGCACAGTTCCCTCACCTCGCGGTTGAAATTTTCCAGCACGAGACGGGTGCCGCTTTCCGGACCCAGGGGTTCGAGAAACACAGCTGCTGTCCCGCCCTCCTTCTCATTTTCCTCCATACGCTGAGCCAGCGCCTGAAGGTCGTTGGGAAAAACCTCCTGAGTGTACTGGTAGCAGCCCTCGGGGATGCCGTGCGCATCCAGAGCCCCCAGTCCCGGCACCCTCATGCCGTAGACAAACTGGTCGCTCCAGCCGTGATAGGCCCCGCCCATTTTAATGACATACTTCCTGCTCGTAAAGGTTCTCGCCGCCCGAACCGCCGCCATGCACGCCTCCGTACCGCTCATGAGCATGCGGAACATCTCGACGGAAGGCATGTGAGAGCGTATGAGTTCCGCCAGCTTCAGTTCATATTCGTAAAAGAGCCCGGTGACCGGGCCGCTCTCGCGAATCAGCTCCACCACCTGATCGAGCACCGGCGCGTAATTGCTGCCCAGCAGCGTGGGGCCTCCGGCCTGCAAAAAGTCGATGTAACGGTTACCGTCGACATCCCAGAGATAGGCGCCCTCCGCTTTTCTGATCGCAAGGGGAAAGGGATAATTGAAGGCGAGATTGTGCTGGACACCGCCGGGTATGATTTCCTTGGCGCGGTCGGTCATTTCACGGCTCCGGGCACATTGCACATCGAAATACTTAAGGTATCGTTCCATGCTGTCACGTTTGATCTGATACAGGGGAAGCTCGTTCGCCAGAACACGTAGCTTGTCGAGGATCTCCCGGGAATCGGGCCATTGTGATATCGCGTAACTGTTTTTCGTTGTTGCTGCCATCATTGTCCTCCTGAATTGTTTTCACTTTTTTGATCAGCCGGTTTACTGAAACATGCACATCACCCTTATGGGCTTACCCCGGCGTGTGCTTGGGAAGAGGGACAGCGTTTCCCGTCCCATCCTGGAACGTCTCAGAACTCTCCCCTGCGTTTTACAGCCTCATCCTGCTTGTGAGTTACGAGCACATCCATAAGGTTCTGGATATCCGGCGGGAGCACGGCAACCTCCCTCCCCGTCGACAGTGCGTAGTAGTAGACCCGGGCGCATTTTTCGAGGAGTTCCGCGTTGCGATGCGCCGCAGCCAGATCGGCCCCCAGCGAGAGCGCACCGTGATTCTGCAACAGATAACAATTGGCGCGATTTCCGAGCCTGGAGGTAACATTCTCCAGGAGCTGAGGACTGCCGGAAAGGGCATAGGGAACGACCTCAACCGTATTGCCGATGCTCGCCGACACCTCGTCG
>CALCJG010000415.1 GCA_937967705.1 uncultured Spirochaetia bacterium | reverse complement strand
GGAAGGAGCGGGCCATCAGAAACGGGTCTTCTGCGATGGCTATGGCGGCATTTACCAGTACCGCATCGGCGCCCATTTCCATCGCCAGGGCCGCGTGGGAGGGAGTGCCGAGACCCGCGTCCACCACGACGGGTACTCGGGACATCTCAATGATGATGCGTATGTTGTCCTCGGTCTTGATGCCCCGGTTGGAGCCGATGGGCGATCCCAGGGGCATGACAGTGGCCGTCCCCGCCTCCTCCAGGCGCTTGGCGAGGATCGGGTCGGCGTTTATGTAGGGGAGGACGGTAAATCCTTCTTTTACGAGGATTTCCGCCGCCTTCAGGGTTTCGATGGGATCGGGTAGGAGATAACGCGGATCGGGGGTTACCTCCAGCTTGATCCAGCTGCCGCAGCCCATCTCCCTCGCCAGGCGGGAGAGGCGCACGGCCTCATCGGCGCTGCGTGCCCCGGAGGTGTTGGGCAGCAGTTGAATGGAGTGGTAACCCGTCACGGCCCCCAGCAGATTGTCCTCCGGGTTGTCGAGATCGACCCGCCGCAGGGCCACGGTGACCATCTCCGTTCCGGATTCCTCAATGGCGCTCTTCATCACCTCCACGGAGGAGAACTTCCCCGTCCCAAGAAACAGGCGCGAGGTAAATTCCCGGCCGGCTATTGTCAGTGTATCCTTTGCGTTCATCTTTTCATTTCCCCTGTAAGGGGCAATCCCTAATCCTTTTGCTCAAAAAGTCAAGCCTTTGGCCCCATCCCCCCGGTCGAAACCCCGCTTTTCGGTTATTTTTTCGTAAGAAAGGGGGTGATGATGTCGATCGGGATGGGGAAGAGTGTCGTCGAGTTGTTCTCCGATGCGATCTCCCTCAGTGTCTGCAGATACCGCAGTTGTACGGCAATAGGATGCTTCTCCATGAGCGAGGCAGCCTCGATGAGTTTGGCGGCCGCCTGGAACTCCCCCTCGGCGTTGATGACCTTGGCCCGCCTTTCCCGCTCGGCCTCGGCCTGCTTGGCCATGGCGCGCTGCATCTCCTGGGGAAGGTCCACATGCTTGACCTCCACCAGGGAAACCTTGATGCCCCAGGGATCTGTCTGTGTGTCCAGCACGTTCTGCAGTTCCTCGTTGATCCTCTCGCGGTCGCTCAGCAGGTCATCCAGTTCCACCATGCCCAGGATGCTGCGGAGGGTGGTCTGCGCCAGCTGCGAGGTGGCATAGAGATAATCCTCGACCTCGGTGATGGCCTTGTTGGGTTCCAACACGCGGAAGTAGATGACGGCGTTCACCTTGATGGAAACGTTGTCCTTGGTGATGACATCCTGGGGAGGGACGTCCAGGGCGATGGTGCGCAGACCCACACGGACCCATTTGTCGATGAAGGGTATGATGATGATGATCCCGGGACCCTTGGGACCTTTGGGGGGCAGCAGCAGCCGTCCGAGGCGGAAAACGACAGCCCGCTCATATTCTTTTATTATCTTGATCGATGACAGGATGAGCAGTACTCCGAATATAATCAGCGTCATCATGAAACTTGGTATCATAGTGATGTCCTCCATGGTATTTTATATGCATCCCCTCAGGGTTCAAGTGGGCTTATTCCGGGGCTTTGCGCACATTCAGCATCATCCCCTCGACGCTGATCACCGTCAGCCTGTCGTCTTTTCGCACTGGTTCATCGCACCGGGCCTCCCATATCTCTCCGTGTATCTGTATCTTTCCGGTTTTTTCGAAATCCCGTAGGGCCCGTCCCGTTTCGCCTATGATGCCCTCGGCGCCGGTGCTTACCCTGGCCCTGTGGGCGTTGAGAACCGCTCTGACCACCACGAAGACGAAGGCCAGGACGAAAACGACTGCGCCGAGGATCGAGGCGAGGGGGACGGAAAATCCCGGCAGGGGCGAATCGAACAGGATCATGGAACCGATTACGAAGGAGACGATACCCCCGACCGTCAGAAGTCCGTAGCTGGTGATCTTCAGCTCCAGGACGAAGAGTACCACCGCCAGTATGATCAGGGCAAGGCCGGCAAGGTTGATGGGCAGAATCCGGATGGCCATAAGAAATACAAGAAAGGAGGCCGTACCGATCACCCCCGGAACCACCATCCCGGGATTCTTAAACTCCATACCTATCCCCACCACTGCGATGATGAAGAGGAAGAAGACGATCTGCGGGTCAGCGAAGAAATTAAGGGTGAGCTGCTTCCAGTCCATCTCGTAGGGGACAGCCGTCAGGGCCATGGTGTTGAGGAGTACCGTCTTCCCGGGCATTTCCACCCTTTTCCCGTTGAGCTTGCGCAGGAGATCGGGCATGTCCTCGGCAATCAGGTCGATGACTCCCTGGCGCAGGGCCTCCGTATAGGTGCTTGAGGCGGCCTCCCGCACGGCCTTTACGGCCCAGGCCTCGTTGCGCTTTCTCTTCTGCGCCAGGCTACGGGCGTATGCCACGGTGTCGTTCAACAGCTTTTTCTCCATGATGGTGTCCTGGCCGCTCCGTTCCTCTCCCTGACGGCGGCTGCTTCCGAAGGAGGGCAGTATGCTTACGGGATGCATGGCGCCTATCTCCGTTCCCGGCGCCATGACGGCGATGTGGGCCGCCAGCATTATGAAACCGCCGGCGGAGGCGGCCTGGGCGCCCTTGGGATAGGTGTAGACCACAACGGGTATCTCCGAGGTGAGTATGGCCTTGATGATCTCCCGCATGGAAGTGAGCAGGCCGCCGGGCGTGTCCATCTGCAGAACGGCGAACTGCATGCCGTCTTTCCGGGCCCTCTCCAGGGACTGAACGATGTGCTCCGCAATGATGGGATTGACAGCCCCCTCCAGCCTGAGAAGTGCATATTTCGATTCGCCGGCCTGGAGGGCCCGGGCCGGGATCATCAGAAGGCAGAGGAGGATGAGGATTTTAAATTTATACATGTTCTGTCCGGGAATCATTTTTTCATCCGCTGATGCAAGCCAGCGGGTTACAGGCAACCCTTTATGATATTCAAGATACGTCGGAAAGGGAAAATGTCAAGTTCTTAATGCCTGGCCGGGCCGTGAAGGAACGTTGCTCTCCTGTCCGGGGAGCTACGGAATCGTCATCTGCGCCACTGTTCCAGGCCGCATTGTGAGTCATCTTTTGTGACATGGCAGATAACGCATGGACCGGGTCCGGACTCCCGGCCTGCCTGCCGGACAGATGGGCCGGAAGGGGCCGCGAATCCCCGAATATTATATTAATTACAATGAAACTAGAGTCTATATTTAATTTGACAAAATTTCTCGTGCCGCCCAGAGTACCGATATCTTGATTATATTAAGGTTAGAAGCGGTTTTATTATTGCGCTTTACAATTCTTCATGAACCGCTTACTCTGCAGTTACCGGGGGTATTCATGGCAAAAACCATCATCGTTGGGGGCGGTATTAACGGAATTCTTCTAGGGGCCCTGCTGGCCCGGGAGGGGGACGAGGTATTGCTTTTCGAAAAGAACAGGGTTGTCGGGGGACGGGCCTTTCTCTGGGAAAAGGAAGGCTTTTCCGTGGATTACGGCGTGCATCTCACCCGTTTTGGTCCCGAGAGCGCCGTGGCCCGGATCATGAGGCATCTCGGCTGCGAGGTGAGATACCGGAAGATGGGCAGGTCCTACGTGATGGACGAGGACCGGATCATGAAGCTTTTCCCGACAAGCCCGGCCGGCATCTTCCGCAGCGCACTTTTCAGTTTTACGGAAAAACTTCGAATTATCCTCCTGCTCCTACAGATTAAGAGAGGGAAATACGATGATATGCTCTCAATGTCCCTGGAGGACTGGATGAGGGAACATCGCGTGACTGGAGGCATCCGCAAATATTTCGAACTCATCAGCGCCTCCGTCATGGTCTGCCCCTTCACTGAGCGGACCTCTGCAGGGGAGATGTTCCGCAATCTTCATAAAATACTCAAAACCGGGCATTCTGCGGAATATCCTGCTGATGGCTGGAAGCCTATCCATGAGGCCGCCGTTTCCTGGATAAAAAAACAGGGAAGCCTCTTTGCCGGTCAAAAGGTGGATCAAGTCCTGATCAACCGGGGCAGGGCAGTGGGGGTGATGTCCGGAGGGCGGAAATATGTTGCCGATCGGGTCGTGATCAATCTTCCCGTGCAGGAGATGTTTTCCCTGATCCCTGAAAAGGAACTGGACAGCGGTTATGTCCGGCTGTGTAAGAACCTCATCCCCACGTCCGGGGTGTTCCTTGATCTGGCCCTGGATACAGAGCTCTGCGCCATGGATGGCCTGCTCTATACAATGAAACCCATGGCCTACGGGCTCATCACCTCCAATCTATGCGAGGCCGTTGCCCCGAAAGGAAAACAGCTTCTCACCATGTTCTATCCCACCTCCTATGAGGATGCTGCCGATCCTGCAAGGGCAAAAGTGCGCAGGGAGGAGCTGTGGGATGCGGTTCACAGCTATTTTCCTGCTATCGATAAACATATACTATGGAAAAGGGAAACAGCCCTTAAGATGGTAGACGGTGTGCAGGTCAATGTGGATCAGACGGAAGACAGAAGATCCGGACCCCGCGTCCCGGGAATCGAGGGATTGTTCCTGGTGGGAGACTCCATTGCAGCGCCGGGAGCCGGCGGTGATGTGGGCAATGAATCCGTAATGATTACGTATAAGGCCATGACGGGAAGGACACTATGAAGCGTTTTGCGGTATCCCTGCTGATTCTCTGCACTCTCGGACCTGGTCTTATGGGAAAAACTTCCTCTGGCGAAGAAGAAGGATCTCCCATAACGCGTCTCAGCGTAATAGGGGAGAAGATGGAAAGCTACAAGGGGCAGCAGGTCGTGATGAAGCTTCGTTTCAAGAGTGTGGATCTGCTGTTTAACAAGATTTCATTCTATGATGAAAAGAATACCGATATCGTCTTTGATATCTCGATGCTGATAAAAGAGGAAAAGTTCCAGAAGGACATGCTGAATCTGCACAGGGGGCTTTACTACCTGGTCACCTTCACGGTGAGGGATAGGGGAGACCTGGGCTATATCAACGGGGAACTGAGAAATTTTACTCCCTTCATCCTCGAAAAAATTCCACCGGAATGAATTGTCGGGAAGATGATGGAATTCCCAGCGGGATAGAGGTATAGGATTCGGCCGGCATGATGATATTTCCCGCAAATATTTCGGAAAGAGTACGAAAGGCAGAATAGCTGGGCGGCTATCCTGCCTTCCATAGATTGGTTGAGTTAAACGCAGTGCCAAGAAAACAATACAGTAATAAATCGGGAGGGAATTACCATACTGCTCCTTGTGGTATTATTATCGGTGAGATTGTAAAATTCTTTAGTAAACTTTTAAAGGAGTAAAAAAAAATTTATGATTGACATATTTTATTTTCTTGATAGCATGGCGAGTAATAGAGAGTTTTTTTAATTAAAAAAATCAAATTTAAAAAGTGTTAAAGGAGTAAAAGATGAAAAAACTTGTTGTCCTCTCACTAGCTCTCACTGTTGCGTTTGCTTTCGGATGCCAGAAGAAGGGAGTTAAAACCGGCGGTCTGCCCGGCGGAGATCTCACTAAAGGTCTGGATGCCAAATCCATCGCTGTTAAGGCTTTCAACGAGTCTCTCAATCCTTTCGCAGTAAAGGGTTTCAAGAAGAACAAAGCCGCTGTTAACAAGAAAGAGTGGAAAGCATGGCAGAAAGAAAACGGCGCCAAGCTGAAAGACGTTCTTGCTAAGGCTCCCGAAGGCGTTAATGTAGTTCTCGTTGGTGGCGTTGCTGAAGGCGAAAAAGCCACTCTCGGCAAAGGCAAAAAAGCCAAAAGCCTCGGCGAAGAGAGAGCAAAAGCTGTTAAGGCCGCTCTGAAGAAAGCCAAATACGATGTTTCCAAGATCACGGTTAAGGCCGCTGAAGGCGTTACCTCCGCTATCGTTACTTTCGAAGGCGCTGCTGCTGAAGCTCCTGCTGCGAAGTAAGCTTATTAACCTGATTAACGGTTACAGGCGGTATAACAAAAAAAGCTGGGGTTGCCCAGCTTTTTTGTTTTATTATCTCAGGGATAGCAATTCCCTGACAGTATCGTCGTGCAGGGGAAACAGGGACTTATGAGGGGAATAATCACAAAAGTTTACGGGCTCTATTATGCCGTATACTGTGAAGGAAAGACCCTGAACTGTTATCTTCGCGGCAGGATTCGGCAGAATGAGGATTTGAAAAGATATTCCAATCCCGCGGCAGTGGGGGACTTCATCGACTTTGACGTCAGTGAAGACGGTACGGGAACGATCCGGAACATCCTCGAAAGGAAAAACATTTTTTCACGAAAGGAAAAGGGGCGAACCAGGAAAGAGGACATTATTGCCTGCAACCTGGACCTCATTGTAGTCGTCCAGTCCTTCGACAAGCCACCCTTCAATATGCGTTTTGTGGACCGCCTTCTCGTCCGTGGGGTCAAGGCGGGCATACCTGTTATCCTCTGCGTAAACAAGCTCGATCTGGCAATGAAGGAACAGATATCCTATATCAAGAGGTATTATAAAAACGTTCCTGTAAGTATTGTATTGGTCAGCGCCCTGACGGGGGAAGGGGTGGAAGCGTTGCGCAGAAAGCTTTTAAAATCCGTTTCTATCTTTGTGGGATATTCCGGTGTGGGAAAATCCAGTCTTCTTAACGCCCTCTTTCCGGAGCTTAATCTGCGCATATCGGAGGTTTCCGAGAGTACCGGCAAGGGGCGCCATACAACAACCAATGTCGAGATGATCAGCCATGGAAATGCTTCCATCATAGATACTCCGGGTCTCCGGGAGTTCGGGCTGATGGATCTGGAGCCCGATGATCTCGGGAGGTATTTCCACGAATTCAGCAGGTATGCGGATCTCTGTGAATTCAGCCCTTGCAGTCATGACCATGAGCCCAACTGTGAGGTCAAACGGCAGGTGGATCAGGGCAAAATTTGCGAGGACAGATACATATCCTACCTGAACATTCTCTATTCGCTCAGGGATTATTATAACAGGAAGTACCAATGATCAGAGTACGTGATTTAAAGATAGCCTTTGAAGGGAAGACTGTCATCGATCATGTGACTCTGACCATCGAGGAGGGAGAACTGGTGGTCCTTCTGGGAAAGAACGGCTCGGGCAAATCCGTTCTTCTCAAGGCGATGACCGGCTTGATTCCGGGATTCGAGGGGGATGTGGAGATCATGGGGAAGGATCCCCGCGATCAGTCCAGAGCTGAGGGGCAGGGGACTCCTATCGGCTATGTTTTTCAGAAGGGGGGATTGTTCGATTCCCTGAACGTATTTGACAATACGGCCTTCGGACTTCGACGCAGGGGAGTTGATGAGACGGAAATTGACCGGGTCGTAAGGGACTCCCTCAACCGTGTGGGCCTCGGAGGCAACGAGGCCAAGCTGCCCTCAGAACTGAGCGGCGGGATGCAGAAGAGGGTGGGATTGGCCAGGGTTGTGTGCCTCAAACCATCGGTCATCCTCTATGATGACCCCACAGCGGGGCTTGATCCCGTTCTCTCCGATTCCATCGCGGATCTTCTGCTGAGCATACGCCGGGAATACCGCACCACCTCTCTGGTGGCTACGCACGATCTCAAGGTGGCGGAGAAGATAGCCGACCGAATACTGCTGCTCTATCAGGGGAAAATCGTATTCGACGGTCCGGGTGGGGAGTTCTTCCACGGTTTCAATGCCTATGCATCGCAGTTCCGGAGCGGGGATATCGAAGGCCCCATCGACATCTTCTAATGATCGGGAGTGAAGGAATAGATGGCCGGTGAGAGAAGAAAAAGCGAACGTTTTGACATCGGCAGGGATTATTATTACTATCCCACCAACAGGGAAAAAATGAGGGCATGTACCCTTCTGAACATCTCCGCAACGGGGGCCTGCATTGTTTCCCAGGAACCCCTGAAAAATGAGGCGGTGATCTTCCTTCACATCGCCAGCAGCCGGGATATCGTGCTGAAATCCCGGGTCGTCTGGCAGCATGAGGGGCAGTACGGGCTGCAGTTCTTTCTCGATACCGGTGAGGATTTCGAGAATATCAGCTTCATTCTGAACAACGAACTCCGGCGTATCAACAAATGATGCGGAATGAAAAAAATCTTTAACATTTAGCTTGACATTTTTTCTCAAGAGAAAACCATACTGTACTTTCCGAATTATCACTATGCCACAGAGGAGGTGGAACTATGATTGCACAGAGCCATAAAATTAAGGCTGATCTCGACTGGAAAAACCTGCCCTTTGGTTATGTGAAAACGGATTTCAATGTCCGCTGTTACTACCGGAATGGAAAATGGTCCGCGGCCGAAATCAGCCCGGATGAGACTTTTCCAATCCATATTGCCGCCCCCAGCCTTCACTATGGGCAGCAGGCTTTTGAGGGGCTGAAAGTATTCGAGGCCAGGGATGGCCGTGTGATGGCCTTCCGTCCCCTGGAAAACGCCAGGCGTTTGAGGAAAAGCTGTGAGCGCATATATATTCCCAACGTATCTGATGAAATTTTCCGGGATGCACTCCACCGGCTCGTGGCCGCCAACGCCAGGTACATACCTCCCTACGGAACCGGAGCCAGCCTCTATGTGCGTCCTCTGGTGATCGGCACCGGCGCCCGGGTAGGTCTGGGGCCTGCGGAGGAATACATGTTCATCATGTTTGCTACACCGGTTGGTCCCTATTATAAGGGTGGTTTTAAGCCGGTCAAGGCTCTCGTCGTGGAAGATTTCGACAGGGCGGCTCCCCAGGGAGTGGGGGATTGCAAGGTCGGCGGCAATTACGCTGCGGGTCTCCGGGGCGGAGAGTACGGCAAGGACAAGGGGTATCCGATCGTTCTGTACCTCGATTCCAGGGAGAAGAGGTTCGTCGATGAGTTTGGTACCTCCAATTTTATGGGGATATCAAAGGGGAAGTATGTCACCCCGAAGTCGGAAAGTATTCTGCCCAGTATTACCAATGACAGTCTCGCGACCATTGCCGAGGATATGGGATTAAAGACGGAGAGGAGACCCATTGACATCGGAGAGCTGGACGTATTTGAAGAAGTGGGAGCGGTGGGAACTGCCGCTGTTATCACTCCTGTCTGCCTCGTGCATTACCGTGACAGGGATTATCGATTCGGGAGCGAGGACAAGGCAGGTCCGGTCATTACCCAGCTTTATGAGAGGCTAACGAGCATACAGACCGGTGACGCTGAGGACAAGTTCGGATGGCTCGATGTCATAGAGGTTTGAAAGCCTGTTTGCGGTTTTAATAAGGATGTGCAGAAAGGAAACCCCGCTGAGAGCGGGGTTTCTGCCGTTCATGAGTCCTCTGTAAGAACCCATCAGGAAAGAAGGGGCAATCCAAAACGCGTAGAACCCCTGGTGGCCTTTATTCCGATTTGACGACCCTCTCTGCCTGGAGCGCGAGATATTTAACCAGCGTCTGTTCGTTCAGAAATCCAAGATTGACAAGTATAATTCCTATGAGGCCGCCTTCCTTTTTCTGAACCTCGATGGCTTTATCCAGCTGTTCCTGGGTAATCTCGTTATTCTCCAGCAGCAATTCACCCAATAACGGTTTTGGCATTTTATTTCCTCCGGTAAATAATCATTTAGTTCATCATACCAACATTTTGATGCCTCTGATTCCTCGTCAAATCCCGCTTGAAACCCATGACCTAAAAATAACCCCTCCGGCTGTTTTTTCAAATCTTTTTTCCGGATGGAATCGTTTTGCCGCTTATTAAAGAAGGATGCGGCGGATGGCATCCCGCCAGATCATCTTCTGATGCCTTCTGACCTCCTCGGTCATCCGGGGCTCGAAGGTTCTGTTTATTCGATTGTTTTGGGCGACTTCATCGATCGTGTTGTAAAGCTTCCGTGTCAGACCGGCCAGATAGGCGGCTCCGAGGGCGGTCGATTCGGTGATTTCCGGGAGTTGCACGGGAATCCCCAGAATATCCGACTGGAACTGCATAAGGTAATTGTTGCCCGTGGCCCCGCCGTCTACCCGGAGTTCATGGATGATCTTGTTGGAATCCTGCTGCATCGCCTCTATGATGTCCAT
>CALCJG010000414.1 GCA_937967705.1 uncultured Spirochaetia bacterium | reverse complement strand
GAGTCCAGATTCAATAAAAAAGAGGGGGCCATGAAGAGGGAAGACAGGAAAGAAACGAAGAAGGCGAAGTACGAGAAACCCGTGCTGAGGAAGTTCAAAAAGCTGACGGACATCCTGGCGCAGGGATCGCATCAACCAGGATAAGAAACATGCCGGAGTAAGGGAGAGCGGGGGGGATTCCCAAGGCAAAATGTGCTATCTTTAATCATCTTATCTTCAAAGCGCTCTAATTTTTCGTATTTTTTTTGTTTGCCATACTCAGAGACGTCAATTTTTACGTCTGCAAAGAAGCCTGTCATATTCCAAGTTCCATTGTCTGAACTTGGAGAGTACGACAAGAATTCACCTTTGTAGAGTACACCATCGATACGGTGGCGTCCCCATAGAGAAAGAAAGAGGGCATCCCGGGCGCGGTGACTTATAAAATACGTCTATCCGTCATCATCCTGTTTCTCATTTTCGTCACCGGAACCCTCGGCTATCATCTTATCGAGGGGTGGTCGTTCCTCGATTCCTTCTACACGACCATCATCACCATCGCTACCGTGGGGTACGGGGATTTCCATCCGATAAGCCTTTCAGGCCGCCTGTTCACGATTTTCCTTGTTGTCTTCGGTGTGGGCGCCATGGCCTATTCGGTCACACTGGTCATGGAAAACCTCGTGGAGGGCCGACTCAAGAAAGTCCTCGGGAGGGGTAAATTGGAAAAGAAAATCAACTCATTAAAAGATCATTACATCATCTGCGGCTTTGGGAGGATCGGGTACCTCATCGGCAGGGAGCTGGCCCGGGAGAAAGTTCCTTTCATCGTCATAGAGAGAAGCCAGGAAGTCATTGAAAAAATCGAGGACGAGGGCCTCATGTACATTCGGGGAAGCGCCACGGAAGACCGGTTTCTCCTGGCCGCCGGGATCGAAAGGGCCCGGGGGATCGTCTGCGTCCTCCCCACGGATGCGGAAAACCTCTATGTCATCCTGGCCGCCAAGGAACTGAATCCCAGGATTTTCATCCTCTCTCGGTCGGTGGATAACATTTCGGAGCGGAGGCTCCTCAAGGCGGGCGCGGATCGGGTCATGTCTCCCTACACCGAGGGCGGCATGAAGATGGCCATGGCCATCCTCCGGCCGGCCATGCTGGATTTCATCGAAATTACGACGAAACGGCAGAGCCTCGAACTCCGGATGGAGGAAGTGGACATCGGGGAGAATTCCCCTCTCCAGGGTACGCTGTTAGGGGAATCGGGAATCCGCAGCAAGTACGGGCTCATCATCGTGGCGGTGAAAAAAGAAACGGGTCGGATGATCTACAACCCTTCGGCATCCTATGTCATCGAGAATAAGGACAAGCTCATCGCCCTCGGCGAGGACGGGAACCTCATCCTCTTTTCCCGGGAATGCGCCACATCCGGTCAGGAGAAATAAACCCTTCCCGGAGAATCACAGGGGGATTCCCGGTGACATCCAACAGGGTCTACCCTTTCCCCCCGGGTGAGCCGCCGTTTTGGGGGGAGAAAATTGCATTTATGCAATTTATCGTGCCAAAAACCCGGCGAAGCGAAGCCTGGAGGGGGTTGATGGCGTTTTCAGCGCTTTCTATCAAAATACTTCGCCAGCAGCGTTTTCCACTCGGCTATGAAGGCGTTGTATCGGGACGGGGAAAAGCTTGAAACAAACCTGTTACCCGCCACCGACAGCCCTATGTATTCGTAGGTTACCTGCACCCTGGTCCGGGACTCATTCAGTTCGAAACACCTGACTTCAATCACTCCGACCTTTTCGCCGGGCTCCACCTTGTAGTACTGCACCAAATAATCTTCAGGTTCATACCTCTTGACCATCCAAACGGCATCCGATGCAGCATGATCATGGCTCCTTGTTATGAAAACATAATCTTCATGCAGATCCGTGCCTCCCATGATGTTCTCGTAATTCCAACCTGGCGCCCACATCTTTTCTCCCTCCGCGCTGAATAAAGGAAACAGCTCCTTAGCAGGCTGGCGAATTTCAAACGATGCGGTGTGTTTGACCGTGCTCATTGTTCTTCATGCTCCTGCGGCGTTCATGAAAAAATCAGCCGGAGCGCAATGATCGGCTGTATCAATTTGGGCACCCTTGTGTGTGTGCAATCAAGGAACCGCTACAATTCTTCAATTTTCTTTTTTGTGTGTCTATTCTTACATATTTTGTCAATCTTTGTATATATCGATCCGCCCTCTTCAGGAGGCCCATTCCAATATAAGCACTCCACATCTCGATATTTTATCCATGCTCTTTGCGCAGCCCCAAGACATTCCTTTTCAATCCGCCGAAAAACTTTGATGGACGATCTTTTGCGGACCGCGAAAATTGCCCTTTACAGGACCAAATCCGAGCAGGCCCGGAAGTCTGTATTGGGTAGACAGGACAATTACAGATATCCCGGTCAATGAAATCAGGCCGCCTTGAACTGAAATCCATTTTCCCGGAATAATCTCAGACAGGCATCCACGACAGAAGCATCATACAGGGTACCTTTGTTCTTCTCGATTTCTCCAAGGGCCGCATCAATTCCCAGGGCTGGACGATACGGCCTGTGGGAGGCCATGGATTCCACTACATCGGTCACTGCCAGGATGCGGGCCTCCATAAGAATTTCATCTCCCTTGAGATTTCTTGGATAACCCGAACCATCCATCCGCTCATGATGCTGGTAGACAATCTCCGCCAGTGGCCAGGGAGATTCGACATCTTTAAGAATTTCGTATCCGATCCAGGCGTGTTCCTTCACAAATGAAAACTCGACGGCTGTCAGCTTTGCCGCTTTGGACAATATTTCAGCCGGGATGGATATCTTGCCGATATCATGAATAATGCCTGCAATCCGAACGCCCTCTATTTTCTCCGCAGGCAGGCCCATCTCCGAGGCAATGGCCCGGGCGAGTTCCGCAGATCGCATCTGATGGCTGGCCGTATAGGGATCTCTTTTCCCCACGGTGGACATCATCACTTGAATGGTTACTCCAACCGCCCTTCTGAGACTGTCAAGGGTGTTCTGGAGCTTTTCCTCGACCCCCTTTCTCTGGGTAATATCTTGAACCCTTCCTTCAAAGTAATCGATGCTGCCATCTTCATTACGAACGGCTCTGGCATTTGCAAGGAGCCATATCATGGATCCATCTTTTCGATATGCTCGGAATTCAAACTCTTCAACAAGATCATTGACACTTAATAGGTCTAATAACTTCAATCGGTCCTCAGAGTTTACATAAACCTGTGAGGCAATATCAATAATGGAGCCGATCAATTCTTCCGGTGTCTTGTATCCCAGGATTTTTGAAAATGCGGGATTAACAGAGATATATTTTCCGTCAGTTGTTGACTGATAAATACCTTCGATAGCGTTTTCAAAGATCGCGCGGTATTTGGCTTCGCTTAAAGAAAGGGCTTTTTCTGCATGCTTGCGGTCGGTGATGTCATGAACAACGGAATGAAGAACAATCTTTCCACCAACCGTGATTCCACTGCTGAACACCTCTACGTCTCGGATCGCTCCGTCAGCCCTCCTGTGACGGAACTCGAAGCGAAAATTTTTTTTGCTTTGGACCTGTCTCATTGCCTGTAGAAGTTCCTCGGGTGAAAGCATGTTGATCTCTGAAATATTCATCCGCTTGATCCGTTCAATCGACCATCCATAATATTTGGTAGCCGCTGTATTGGCGTCCATGATGTTTCCATTGTCCGGATCGATTATCAGCTTTACGGCGGCATGGTCCTCGAACAACTTCCGGAAGAGCGATTCGCTTTCTCTTCGTTTTTCTTGCGACCTCCTGTTTTCCTGAAGGGTGTCCTTTCGCTTGGGTGA
>CALCJG010000413.1 GCA_937967705.1 uncultured Spirochaetia bacterium | reverse complement strand
CCGATCTTGAGGCCGCGAACGAGTTCGACCAAGAACATCTGTCGAAACACAAGATAAATGAGTTCTGTCGTCAGCACAGTAATCATACAAGCATCAAAGGCATGAACCACCGTGGTCTTGGCTTTCTCACGATGAAAGTACCCGCGGGTGAATCGGAGTACCAATAGGTAGAGTACGAGCACCACTACGAGCACGATGCTCACGACAGCCCCGGTTGAGCCCAACCACTGCGGGATGCGTCCTTGTCGGGAGCTGAGCAGCAGGAATCGGGTTATGGTTCGTCCGATCGAGTAGAGAGCTACAAGGAACACCAAAGTAGCAATGACCCCAATGCCCCATGGGGCTAGATCCTTCCTGGCGACGGTCCCACGCAAATAGAAAAACGTAAGGGTAAATACCAAGAAAGAGGTTGTAATCAGAAATCCCAGTGACCTGGCTATCCTTTCGTATTGAAGCCTCTCAAGATCCGTGAAATGATCCCTTAAAATGAGAGGCAGAACCCTGTCCTCCGGGAAAAAATGGGCCGCCTGGACGAGGAGTGTCTCCTGGACAGAACCTGATCCACAGCCAACCGGGTCGAAATTCTGAATGATCCTTAGCAACCGGGAGAGTTCCTCAAGGGGGAGGCTGTTCTCCTCTGCCAGGGTTTCCAGCGAATGGGTTAAAAACCCGCTATCGTTGATGGAGGTGATAATGCTCTCTACTATTTCGAGGTCTTTCTCGTCAAGGATGGACAACCGCGCCTGCCAGAGCAGATGGTCCTTCAAGGTTTCTTCCTGGGCGACCGCGTTTTCAATATATTTACGCTTGCGGTCGTCATCCGGGACTCCGGAATAACCCGTATCGCTGTAATCGTCTCCGAAGTAAGATTCCTCCCTGCGCTGAAGCCCGTCCTCTCCGCCGCTCAGACGCTGACTGATACGCCCCAGCATTTCATTTTCCGGCGTGAGGCTGGTTGGGGAGAATGAAGCACTCTCCTCTTCGAGAATTGGGTTTTCCAGCAATTCATTTGATATCTTTTCGGAAAGTTCCAGGGTGGACAACTGCAGAATCTCGATAGATTGACGCAGTGTCTGCGTCATAATCAACTTTTGCGTCTGTTTTAAACCCAGCTTAATAGATACAGACATTTCTTATCGCGTTTCCCCTTCAAATGCCGGATATAATCTGCTCTTACACTCTCTGCCCATATCGTTCATCTACAAGGGTCGTGTATACAATATACAATTCACCGGAAAATAAATCCATAAAATAATTACGAATGGGTTTATCTCCCGTATGTTTCCCATCGTGAATCCTCCATCAGAAATCCATGCAGCAGCTATTCAAGATTACATAGACGTTCATTACACCAATTACGCCTTCCTGGATTCCAGAGAAGCCCGGATGAAATCCCTGAAAAGGGGATGGGGTTTTATGGGCTTGGATTTGAACTCGGGATGGAACTGAGTGCAGATGAACCAGGGATGATTATGCAGCTCCACGACCTCTACCAGATCGTTCTGCGGGTTGATACCGCTGCAGACAAGCCCGTTCTGCTCCAGCAGATCCCGGTATTTCAGGGTCACCTCAAATCTATGGCGATGCCTCTCAACTGCGGAGGTCTCCTTATAGATACCCATCACCCTTGAGCCTTCTTTAAAATCGCAGTGATACCCCCCCAGCCGCATGGTTCCCCCCTTGGCCACAACGATCTCCTGTTCCACCAGTAGCGATATGACGGGGTGCTCCGTTGCGGGCTCGAACTCCGTCGAATTGGCATCCTTGAGACCGCAGACGTTCCGGGCGAATTCGATCACAGCGCACTGAAGTCCAAGGCAGATGCCGAAGAGCGGCACATTCTCCTTCCGCGCATAGTTGATGGCGGCGAGCTTCCCCTCGATACCGCGGGAACCGAACCCCCCTGGAACGAGTATCCCGTCCACCTTTTCCCTCTGGAAGAGGGCCCGCGCGTTGCCCTTGTATTTCTTCTCAATATCATCCTCGGAATCCACGCGGATGATTTCCAGGTCGGCCAGGTTGGCGATGGCCCCGTGAACCAGGGCTTCATAAATGGAGCGGTAGGCGTCCTGCAGGGATATGTATTTGCCCACGACGGCAATACGCACCTTGTTCCTGGGGTTGCGCATGGCGTGGATGAATTTATCCCACTCGGGGATCGCCAGGTTTCCCGTTTCCATACCAAAGTGTTCCAGAACTATGGAGTCGTATCCGTTCTCATGAAGCATGCCGGGGATTTCGTATATGGAGCCCTTGATGTCGACGGCGGAGATGACATGCCTTTCGGAAACGTTACAGAACAGGGATATCTTGCTTTTCATCTCATCATTGAGGGATCTGTTGGTCCGGCAGAGAAGGATATCCGGGATGATGCCTATCTCCATCAGCTCCTTGACGGAATGCTGCGTAGGTTTGGTCTTCTGCTCCCCGGCGGCGGTTATACTGGGAATGAGGGTGAGATGTACATTGAGCACCCGGGAACTCCCCAGTTCCTGCCGGATCTGACGGATGGCCTCCAGAAAGGGGATAGACTCAATATCCCCCACAGTGCCCCCGATTTCAATCAGAAGAAAATCCAGGTCCCCCTCGAGGGCCACATCGAAGATGCGCTTTTTAATCTCGTTGGTGATGTGAGGAATGACCTGAACCGTCTTGCCCAGATAGTCCCCTTTCTTTCCCGCTGTATGACCGCATCATAGATCTGCCCGGTGGAAACCGAGTTCTTGCGGGTGAGGTTCGCATTGGTCAAGCGCTCGTAATAGCCGATATCCAAATCGGTCTCTGCACCGTCCTCCGTGACATAAACTTCTCCATGCTGATAGGGGCTCATGGTTCCCGGATCGATGTTTATATATGGGTCCATTTTAATCAGAGATATCTTGTACCCATGACCCTCCAGCAGAAGGCCCAGGGAAGCCGTAGATATCCCCTTTCCCAGGGAGGAGCAGACCCCTCCGGTCACAAAGATGATTTTCGTTTTCCTATCGTTCATAGAATTTGTCCCCTAAAATAAACCTGCCCGCCGATGATCTGAAAATCAGGGTCCGGAGCACAGGTTTTCAATGGATGGTATACAGCGGAAAGCGCACGGCCGAAGTCCTTCTCTCGGCCCGCAGCCGGCCGGTAAAAACTTATGTCCCCAAAGATCATGCCGTCATCGGAAAGTCAATAATGATTTTATCCTCCTGCTATTTTTAACCCCTTCGTAACATCTCCGGGGTCAGGATGCGGGATTCCAGCCTCTGAGACGTAAATCTTTTAAAAAAAGTCTACTTGACAACATCCCGGGGGCCGGATATTCTTCTTTTGAACCGGTAGCCCGAAAAAAAAACGGCCTATTTTGACTGGGAAAAGGACAGGATATTTCCGTTCAGCAAAAACACTAAGATCGAGGTGGCTCCTTCATGGATGACAAGCGACAATATCCCCGTTTTTCCTGCAAGATCAAGACGGACTTCGAATACTATGAGGGCGATCCCGATGAATTAGACACGACCGTTTCGATCCCCCTGAAGGCGAAAGGTGTTATCATGGATATCAGCCGGGGGGGATTGTTCCTGGTTTCCAATTCCCGGGTCGGGATCAACGTACCCGTGATCCTCAGATTCCGGACCAAGAAGCAGCAGTATGACCTGAAGGG
>CALCJG010000412.1 GCA_937967705.1 uncultured Spirochaetia bacterium | reverse complement strand
TTTGCTGTCATGTTTCTTTCTCATGCCCTTATTATCGTCTCCTTAAAATCCTATTTTTAAGGAGATTTTACACTTATCAGGCAGCCCTTAACCTGTCCAGTTTTCGGGGTCCATTATACACTCTTGAGTTCATCTGCACACTTTTCACAGAGCTCACATGATGATATTTCTTTTCCACATATTTTACAATATGATTTGCCATATTCTTTTTCGTTCATCGATTCCCCTCGTACCATGTTTTAAATTCCTACTGATTCCCCATTTAATAATCTTTTAAGGATTTCCGGGTTGTCATTTAAGTAGTTTTCTTCACCCTCTGTTTAGCTGAAATACTCACTACCAAACTTTGATTTCAACTTTTCAATCAATGTAAAATAATTACACACCCTTCGTTCACATACAGCGCCTTTATCAGCAACATAAGAACATTCTTCTATGATCGTTCTCACATTTTCCAAGACCGATTTAGGCTCCACAGCCTTTTGCAAATACTTTGGATGTATTTCTGATAATCTACCCATTTGTCTTAATGATTCCAGCTCATCTTCGCACTTTTCGCATTGACCACAAGCAGAGCCTAAAATATAGCTCCCTCTGCAGATAGCTCCCTTATATTCTTTCATGCTTACTCCTCACGGATAGGTCATCAATGTTCATATTCAGATTTTCATCTTTTCCACTTCTTCGATCGCCCATTTTATGCCGTTATACTGCCCCGACTCATAGGCAGCCTTGCCGTTTGCTTCATAAAGCCTCATGGCCTCATTTTTTAACTGGTAAAGCCTATCCAGTATTTGCTGTTTTTGAGTACTGCGCCGTCCTTGTCCATGTCCGCTATCAGCACACATTATTGGTCCATCAGGATCTGTAAATACACGACCACAATCACATATATATTGCATCCGATTCCTCCTTTGCCCATCTCTCCATTTTGGATACACACTCTTCCAGGGACTTCCCTACACAAGAAAACAGTTTCCCCGTATTCGATCTGTAATCATATTGACATAGCTTCATTCTCTTGATTTTGGAATAAAAATACTCATGGTGGCTCTGCCCATTTTTCAAGCTTCCAGGATTCAACATTAGTTTTACCTCCTGCTATTAAATAAATATTCCACCGAGCCCTGGGGGGTTCGCTTCCTCTACGGCTTTTTTAGCCACTTCGACATCATCAAATATACCGAGATCCACGGCATCAGAATCCGTTTCTTCATCGTATGAGACTGGATGTCCTGCCCGGAATTTACCGTCCCAGGTTTGGTCAATCCATCCATAAATATCGAGGACGTAGCCGTCATATTTTCTGCCTCGATACCCGGCAAGCTCGAAGTGCCTATGCTCAAGCGTAAAATTATTTGAATCGCTGTGTCTATTCCATAATGCGCCTTTAATCATAGTCATAGCACACCCTCCGATATCCATCTTTCACGGATTATTTGTGCTGCCTCTTTTCTCTTACGAATTGCCGGACTGGTCTTATATATTCTCGATGTTTTATTGTACTTTTTTGCCCTTACTCTTAAATTTTCCAGGCACTCAGGGCAAAGGGTATGATTATCATACACCTGATTGGGGCAGTGAACACATCTTCCGGATAAAATCCGGGAACATGCAACCCAGGCTTTACGGATATATGATACCGAAGGAGATCCCAGTTTTTTATATAAATCCCTTCGCTGCCTGATAGCATCCTGCCAGTTTACTCCCCTTGTCGTTTCACTCAGCTTTCTGGCTTCCCAGTATAGTTCTTTCATGATCTGCAGCCTTTCTGGGGTCCAAACTCTTCTCGCTCCCATTCTATTTCCCTTTCTCATCCTCAATCATTTTTAGGACCTTTTTAGCAAGATCAGGTCTGTGGCGGATACTCGATTGAAGTATCCAGCAATAATCACATAGCTTCGTGCCGTTCATTGTGGTTTTATTCTCCCGGCATATCACGCAGGTTATAACTTCCTCACCAAACTTATTATAATCCTTCCCGTTTTCTGTTTTGACTATTTCAGTTTCCATCCCCTACCCCCTTTATAACTCTATCAGCTTTATGTCCTTGCCGCTCTCGTAACTCTGCTCGATCTGTGGAACAATCGCCTCGGCTACTGTTCGACCACCAGGGAGGACCATGTACGCTAAGAATTCCTGCTCAAAAGTGGCAATCCCGCTCTCAACGGCTTCCAGCTTTGCCTTGACCGCCAGAGAAAGCGCTCTCCACTTCTGCCTGGTGGCCTGTTCAAAAGCCTCATTGACCTGGTTGTCTTTTCTGGTTCTGCCTGTAGGTGTTGTTTTGTAATCTTCAGGAAATGGGAGAGGGACTATGAATTTTATATTCCTTTTATTAACCGTGAAAGCTATCATTGCCCGGCCTTCGTCCCAACCGTACATGAATTTATTTGCTCCGTACCGAGAAAGGGTTTTCTCAATCTCCGCCCTGCTCTTGTCCACTGATACGCTGGTGTTTTCTGCATATTTGCCCATGCCTAACCTCTCATTTCTATTTTTTTCTGATAAATAAAATTAAAGCGAACACCAATAGAATTGCAACAAAGGGAATATATATTGTAGATACTGTTGCTAACTGTTGAAGAAAGCAAAGAGATAAGAATTCTTTGTTATTGAGCAAGCTTATACTTTGGAAGACAAAAGCAATAATAGCTACAAATACACTAATTATTACAAGGATCTGGAAATAGAAAGATTCCTTGAATTTATTAAGTTCATCACGAGAAGAATTTATTTGCCCCTCAAGACGATTTGAATTGTCTTCAATAAGCTTAGCTTGTTTTGATAATATTTCTGAACTTAGATGAATCGAGTTTTCCTGTTGTTGTATTATCTCCAGAACATCATTAAATTTATCATTCATGAATACATATGATAACCCATATTGAGTTATTGCAATCGAACCATTAACTATATAACGAAAAATGGATTCTTTATTTATCTGTTGTGACATGCCAGTTTCAATTGTCTCAATCAAACCATTTTTAAAATACTCTACCAAATCGACTCCAATAGTATCATCCTTAAATTCATACAAATCACTGAAAGAATCCTGGCATGCATTCACATAAGCAGTTCTATTCCTTATAATTTCACTGTTTACTCGTTGGTATACAAGAAATAGTGACTTTAAAATATCATAAGCCGATTCATATTTTTTGCTCATATTTTATAACCTCCATTCATAACAGCACCAGTTCATCAACTTCGGATTTCTCAATTCTGCGCCAGGATGGACCTGAATACCGGCCATTTTCAACCTTATCGAAGGAGACAAGATCGAAGGTTTCCCCCTCTCTCCCTTCCGTATAGCTGTTGTTATCATAATGCTCAATAACAACCATCTTACCATCGGGGATCTCTTCCATCCGGGCGGCCCACTGAGCGAAATATTCAATACTGTTCGTGATGCTCATACCAGGGTTTCCTTTAATTTCGCTGCCGATAACGATGTACTTGCCATCCCGGACAACCATTTTATAACCAACCCTGGACATTCTGCAGCTCTGGAAGGGATGCCCGTTATCATACTCAATTATCTCATTGATATATGGATTGCCTATTACTCGCATTCATAACCTTCTTAAATATTTATAACCCTAATTTTTCAGCCACTTTGAGGATCTTGTTCCACGTCCACTTTCTTTTACCATTGATCCAAGCCGAGATGTCGGGCTGTTTCAATCCTGACAATTCAACGGCTTTATTAACTCCTATACTTTTAATTTCAGCAATGAGAGCTTTTTCTAATACTATAAGCTCTGAATTCATTTTTTTTGATTTCATAGGACCTTGTACCTGTTATTACCTCCTTAGCCTTATCATGCGTTGATTATATAATCAATCGATACAAGCTCCTGGGGGTGCTTAAACTTAACATGCTTTTTTAAATCAATCATTATAGATCCCCTTTCATCCTTCATTGTATGAATAATATAACAATATAGTTATATGCCGTCAAGCGTTTTAAACTTTTTTGTTATATTATGGGGAAATAAATTCTCTTGGTGAGGTAAGTGTCTTGACATTTTTCGTTATTGTGGTTTATTGGATCAACAATTTGAAATTCTTCATTTTCTTGTGGCCCGGTTGTCCTTGATGCAACGGGTTTTTTTTTGCATTATTTTCTCATACATGTTGCGATACCTAATCTACCCTCCGAAAAGCTGATTATACTCCCTCTGCTTCGTTGATATTGGGATCGGCCTGGATCGGTCCTTTCGCCACTCCTGCAGATACTCGTTAAAATCATCGGTAGAAACACCGATATACTCCTGGCCCCCAGATTCAACAATCGGATATCCCTTCCGGTCCTCGCCGGCCCTGGCCCCCTCTTCCCAGTCCCCGTACTCAATCGGCTTTTTATGGATTCCGGCAGCGGTGTCCGCTTCCATCCTTTCCTTGCGTTCAAGGTTTTTCTTCCGGACCTCTTCCAGCTCTTTGTTAAACTCCTCCGGAATGTACTTCTCGAAATCCTTTGTTCCACGGAATTTTATGCGATGAGTTTTGACATCATATTCCTGCGCTTCCGGATGTATCCTTCCCAGATTGGCTGTATTCCATGGATGCGCCGGCACACAAACCCTCCATTGAGATTGTTTGAAACCGATATTATTCTTTCCGATCCATACAGCGGTATCGGTATAATGATCCTCAATACCACGGCTTGAAAGGCTATCATCGGCCTCATTGCCCACCATATCAAGGGGGATATGCCGAACGATCCGGCCCTGATGATCCTGACACCAGGGACAGGTCCCCCGGGTGAAAACATAATAGATTGCCAGCTCCGGCTTTTTCATGCTCTGCCTGGCCTGTTCCTCATTGGCGGCCATTTTCCCCATGCCATGAATAAAGCCCAGCTCAGTAACAGCGACCCTTTGCCAGTCCCGGAGGAGTGAATGGGCGGTATATTTTTTCATCTCCGGGACCTCATCTTTCATCCAATAGAGGTCTGAGGCGAGCTGCTGCGGGGTTTTTCCGAGCTTATGGGCTGTAATAACCTGCTGCCGAATAGCGTCCCTCACATCATCATTGACCCTCCGAACATACATTGCCGCCCGATCATAGGCCATGATATAGGCTTTCTGGATATCCCGGTTGATCTTCAGCCGGCCCAGTGCTGAGATCATGTTATCTGGGATATATCCATGGAAATTCTCTCGCTCAATCTGGTCCAGGGACTTCTTCCCGTACTCATGAATCTGTTTAAGCTGGTCCTCGGCCTCCTTTGACGCCATCCCCAGGATAATACCCTTGATCGCCATTTCTTCATTCAGGTCCTTCAGGTATGGCCTCAGATACTCAACCACCTGGCGCTCGAACTTTTCCCACTCTTTTTCAGATAATGGCCGGCCCTTTTTATAAAGCTTCAGGCCCATGATTTCAAAGGGACGGATCTTCTTCCCTCCCCCGATATAATTCCTTATCTTCCTTCCGATCTCCCGGATACCGTCCAGGAACCCCTTTTGCAACCTTTCAGGGGGCTTCGAGGCAAGTTTGTCCGGATCTTTAACCCCGATATTACGGCTAACCCCATGAAAGACCTCCAGGATCAACTGGGACACATAATGAGTACAGTCATTGGCGAGATCGTCCAGGTATTTGATGTCGTTATCTTCTGGTGATATGAATACTTTCATTTTCCCTGCAGTCTTGTGAGGTTATTCTTTCTAACTACCGCCGTCACTGATTGTAATTCCCTGATTAGCTCTTCGACCTTATCCCAAGATGGTTCTGGGAGATTATTATTCCCCGTATCCGCCCCGATATTAACCTGGAATGGTTTACATTGTTTGATCATATTCACTAACGGTCGAAGATCAAAATCTATAATCGGCTCGATGGTAATATATTTATCCAGCTCAATCAATGAAAATGCCCTTGCTCTATCATACGGTGTTGGGGATTTACCCATAATGCCTGGATAATGTCTATTTGTCTCGATAGTCGTACACACAATTGACAGCTTCGGAAGGTACTCTTTGAATCCGTAAATTGCCCCTGGCTCTTTGGTTTGGAAGAGATACTTATTCTTAAACCGGCAGCAATGCTCCAGGGTTCTCATCACCCAGTCCGTAGGAAGGTGGCCTGAGAACATATCGCATGAACTCCCTACAAAGATATAGTTGCCCTCCCCGAGATCCGTTTTCAACTCTTTCTCATCAAACCGCACAGGTTTTAAGGTCCCCCACCGCTTCATGTAGCAATAGGAACAATCATGATAACACCTGCCTTTGATGGTATTCCAGGTATGGGACACAAACCCGTACATATTGCCTCTTGATTTATTCAAACCCATTATTATTTATTTCCTTAAAAATGTCTTAGCTGCTTTTATCCCCCTGAAGATACCATCGACGATTCCTTCTCCCCATGGAGACAGCTCCTGAAAAAGATCATTGTTGTTCTGGAAAAAGGCCACTGTCTCCGGAAGAGATTTACCACTAAGAATTGAATCCTTGACAAGCTCTCTGATAATGATCTCCTCAACCTTTCCTTCTTGCTTATCTGCAAGGTCGTTTTTCATCTGGTTCCATTTTTCAATTCTTGAAACCAATTCCTTGGCCCATACTTCAAGCATTTCGACATGAATACACCTGCCGGCATATTCATGTATTGCTCTCGCCAGGTCTTGAATCCTGTACCGTTCATAGTAATAAGCCGGCATCACGCCCAGCGGTGGTTTCTCTCTCAGTTCACCTTCATTGTTATGATTGTCAGTTTGCATTTTCGTACCCTTCCTTTTCCTTGAAAATGAAAATCAAAAAAGCTCTGTCCCAAAGCCAAATCCAAATTAGTAATTTATAAAACTCGTTTTCTTTATATGCTGCATGATTGCCAAAATCAATTCCAAGTTTTCTTGTGTAAATAGTGCCTCTATACATTGTCCTCATGAACTACCAGCCTTGAATCCTTGTTTTGTGACTATTATGCTGATTTCCGTTCCCATTGTTTCAATTGTTTTTCATAGCACTCCGGATGATATCGCCAGACATATAAAACCCCGTTATAGTTCTTTTCCTTTTTCCATGCTATTTCTGCGGAAACCGGTTTCTTGCAATATCGACATATATAGTAATCCTTCATTATTGCCGGCATATCACTCACCCTTATTTTTTGCTTCATACCTTCTCACAACCATTGCCCTCATACTGCTTGAAAGTGTACTCCTTTTCTCTTTTATAAGCTGATATTCTTTCTCAATATTGATGTTTGACAATTTGTCTTTCGGCCTTACTGCATTAAAAGCACCAAGCAAAAACGGAGCATAATATGGGAAAATCTTTTCATTCATCATCTCAACATCTCCTTATAACGATATGGGTCGGCACAAAGGCTCCTGCCGTTACGATGACCTTTTCCAGATCATCCCTCATCCGATGGAACTTGAAGGAAGGATCACTCATCTGGATAAAATCAGGCAGCTCGTCAATCCTTTCCAGGATAGGTTTCACGCAAAACAGAGGACACGACTCCAAAGGGACTGCCCGGTCGATGGCAATCCGCTTCAGCGCCGGCTTATTTATCCTCCATTCCCCCCCTTCCCTTGCCCCGATCTGAAACCAGAAAAATTCCCGTTTAACGACAATAGCCTGGGCAGCCCTTCGAATACCCCACGGTATAGATGTGTCATATATGGGGATTTGCTTACACCCGAGGGTCGTTCTGCCATAGGTATAATGATCGCACTGGTCAAATCGCTTTCCGTTATTGTTTTCGTGTGAGAATAAGAAGCACAAATGACCCTCATAGTGATCATTAAGCAGGGCATTCCCCCGGCGGATGAAGTAATAAACGTCCCTGTATTTGCTTATTTTGTGATAGGCTCTCATGGCCTGGATGTACTGGAATGGATCGTAGTGGTACTCCCTGGCAACCGGCTTGCCGTCCTGGTCCGTAATTATCTCTACCTGGTGTGTTTCCAGGAAAGGGATTTTCTCAGGAACATGGACGACAAATCGCCAGTTGTTATCAGGAATTTTCATTTCACTCGTTCTACTATGCCCTTGGCTTCCTCAGTGTCCTCGCCAGTGCCTTCTTTCTCGTGGGCTTCGGCTGCTGCGGCTTCCTGCTTTTCCATCTCGTCGAGGGCGGCCTTGAAATTCGCATCGCAAATCTGGAATTCATCTTCGAGGCCAGATTTCAGGCTCCCGGTGATCCTTCCATAATCAGCATACACCGGGAATTCCTGGAACCCCAGAAAAACCATGGCTTTACTGATCGATTCGATCTGATCAATCCCTCGGTACGGGAAATGCTGGACCCTCTGGTTTAACGCCTGGAAGATCCCGAATAAAAACAGCTCGTCCTGGCGGCGGACCAGCCAAAGGGTTGTACCGTTACCGGTTTTCCAGTAACAATACAGAAAATCGTCTTTTCTAAGTCTGTCAATCATTGGCTTTACCTTCCTGTATAATTTTAAATCCGTCTTTTTGCAACTCTTTTATAATCTCTCCGGCGATACGTTCACAAACATCAATTCGCATCTGGGAATATACATAGAGTAGATCAATAATCTTCTCTCGGGCTACACTATGAGGCATTTCCAAACCTCCGATTCTGCTTTAATGCTATAATCTGCCCAGTGATACCCGATTTATGGAGTGATTCCACATTGTTTTCACCATACGCAATCAAGCAGGAGGGAGCTCCGGAATTTGTCACGGCCCTGGTCCCGTCTACATGATGAAAAAAGACCCTCCCTTTGATGAACAGGATTGCATCTGCATGATCCCAAACGTAATCGAAAAACATCTTTGTCTCAGTCCTGGCAAAAATCAAAGCTACACCATTTCCATGACCTACGAGCTTATCCAGCCAAAACGCAGTATCATACCCGTAAGGGGGATTGCACCAGACACGCCCGGACCATGGAAGCAATAACCCGTTATCAAGGATCGTATAATGCTTTTTCGCCATATCCCATGGCCGATCCACTGGAGCGCATGGATCAAGATCGAATTCCCCAAGCGCTCCCAATATTTCCGGAGGGGTCAACCATTCATCCTTCCCCATTCTGTGAGACTGATGAGAACCCATTCCGGACTTTCGGCCATCACTCATTATCATCGACTTCCTCTTTTTGCAATCCCCGAATGTAGGCCATTGCCTCGCTGTCGTTTGGAATAATCGCAAAGATCGTACATACCAGTGTTTTGATGTCATTGACTGGCCTTTCTGCCATCCCCAGGCTGTGAAATTCTCCCCCTGAATTGATGATATCAGTCAAGACCTGCTGTAGAAAGACCTGCCCCAGAGAGGTTTTAGCGTACATCATCCCGTCAAGGTTATTGCGAAAAGCCTCAAATATTACAGATGTTTTCTTTTCCACTCCCCCGCTCCTGTTCTATCTGATACACTGCATCCCTCAGTGAATTATACTGTTGTCCTGACAGGCTCCCCAAAAGCCCCCTCCAGTCAACGATTGAAATGTCATAGTATTTCGGCAGAAAAACAATCCAGTCAACGATCTGCTTGTCTTTTACAAACAGTTTAACAAGATCCTCCTTCATTATATCCAGGTCCTTTTGATCAAGGAACATATTGCAGAAAACCAGCATTATTACTTCGTCATCTGTGATTATGTACTTCTGATCCTCGCCCAGAAAGTCAAACGCCGAAATTTCGCTCATATAAGCATCGTCCTCGCTTTAATCAGATTTTTTGCCTTTTCGAGCCCCATCTCATCCATGGCATCGTCCATGGCTCCGTCAAGGTCCTCGTCATCATCCCCGGGAGCTGCGCCCTCCCCTTCTTCATCATCGAAGCCCTCTTCCCCCTCGAAGCCGGCCTCATCCTCCCCGGCCCCCTGCTGCTGCATCTGCATGTTCTGAATATTCTGCATATAGACGGAATTCAGCACTATTTGGCCTTTCCCGTCATCGAGAGGATCGAGGTCATCCATGGCCCTGATTTCATCCAGTAACATATAGGTCTCGGCCTTTTTCTTCCGGAGATCCATTTCGTTCTGCTTATCCACCGGATTAAGGCCAGTGATGAAAAACTCGTATTTATCAGCCATGCCGAAATACCAGAGGATCTTATTCATGACATTACTGATATTCGTCAGCATATCAATCAGGCCCCGATCCTTGGAGAACTGCATCCGGCCTTCCTGGTTTTCGTTCAGCACATTGGTTGTGGAAAAGAACTTCAACCCGGCCTCCATAAGATCAAAACCCCAGATCGCCCCGATAATCGATGCTGTAAACTCCAGGTATTTCTGGTATTCCATATCCCGGTTATTTTTCAACAGATCAAGCGTCATAACCTCGCCATTGAAAAACGGGACCCGGAAGGCTCCCCGGGGACCTCGGAAATTCGCCATCCACTCATTTTGTAACTGCTTGAGTTGTTCACCACTAAACCCACCAGCCTTAAACGCCAGAGCTATTTTAGGGATCGAACTGAGGTCAAAGGCATCTGTATTATAGGCCATGGCAAGTAAAAAGGCTGTGATAACATTCATGGCCTGTTCGGTGTGAGAATAGCCAAAACCCCGATAGCGGATATCAACCCGTTTATTTGTGTAATCATAAATCAGGTCTTTCCGGGTGAAAGCGGCTGTCAATCGGCCATCGATTTCCTGCACAAAGGCGACTTTGGACAGATCTTCAGGGATCAATTCGAGCTTGGCCTCATAAATCCTTTTATCCAGTCCATCAGAGGCTATATAGGACCGAGGATCGAAATCACTCTTCTGCCCCTTGTATCCGGTCTGATATACCCGCTTGATTGTAGCCCCGTCCAGCATCCAGAAATCGACTGGCCTCCCCTTTTTATCCCTCCGAAGCTCAATACAAGCCTTGTCGATGGTATAATATTCCCGTACCATCATAGACCATACATCCATCAAGGTATCTTCCCGCTCTTCCCAGCCGTCATAATCGGTACGACCAGCATTGGCAAAGAACTGTTCGAGCTGCTCCATTTCCTCCTGCTCTTGTTTGGTCGGGTTCTTCTTCTCCTGCTTCATTTTGATGCGGAAACCCGGGATATCATTATCATGGGATATTCTGGAGAAGCGGCGGACGGCCTTTATGCGGTTATTGACTATGATACTGATTATTGCGGTTTTGCGCTCGATCTCACGGAGGACATTATCCTCAATGTAAAACATCCCCTGTTTTATTCCTCGGTCGGAATAGTGTGAAAGCTGATCCTCCAATAGCCCCCGAAGCGGTACTATTACCCCGGCTGCTTTGTCATGCTCGGCCTTGATCATGCCGATACTGGCCATAACATCCTGCTCACTCACTCCCAGATAATTTGCTGTGCTGTTAATATTGTCGTGTAACATTCCCCGCCCTCGTAATTCCCGATCTCATCTATCTATCTGCGCCCCATGATTATACCCGCAACCTGCTCACTCTGTTTTTGTTTTTCTACGACCTGCATATATTCTTCCGGACTCTGATAAATCACCCCGGCAACCCTCCTGCGTTCAGGGAAAAACTTCATAACCAAATACCGGAGGCAATCACAAAGATCATCATCCTCCTTAACGACCTCCCGGTCTTTCGGCTGGATCGCCGTTGCCGACTCCTTCCAGCGATAGCCAAACATCTCTGTGATGAGATCCACGCAGGACCGGAATATTTTGATCTGTGGCCGCTTGTTTTCATAACTGAGCAGATCTATCACATTATCAATCCCGGCCAGAACCTCTTTGTCTGCCGGAATTGTATCAATCCCGTTTTCATTCAAAGTGGCCCTATCCTCTGCGTCATGATCGGCAACCACCCAGGAAATCTTTTCTGTTGTTAAAGCCTTCAAATTCCCAGAATGGACCCTCACTGTGGTCCTGACAACCTTGTAGTTGCGATAAATATACAGTGTCTCATTAGCCTCATCCATAGCCCCCCAGAGGGAAGCGAAAGGATGAGTAAAACCGAAATCTATCGCCTGTCCTTTCGGCCATTTATCTGGGATCTCGAAGTCGTCAACAACATGGACCGGTTCATCAATCTGATAGACCAGACCCTCATAAGCCCCGAATTCCCCCTCATAAAACCGCTTCCTCATTGCCGGCGAAAGGGATGTCAGAGTATCTATGTATCCTATCGCCAGGTTCTTTTCATTGTCCTCCGGTCGGAAATGAAGGAATGTAAACTCATGGTAGTTTTCCTTCGGTTTTCCCGTTACAGGGTCCATCCCCAGGCGAAAAAGTACGTTTGTCCAGTGTGTCTTGACGGTCGGATTCAGGTCTACGATGAATTTTAATGGTATCATCTCTCCCTTTTCATTAACTGCTGTATCATTCAGCCGGGAGAACAACATCTCAATGTCTTTGTATCTGTTCTCGTTGGCTTCAGTTATAAAGATCGTTCCGTACTCTGCAGCGAGTACGCTGTCAATTCGGCTCGGTTCCAAACCTCCCAGCATGACTATGGACCCGTTATAATACCTACAAATTCCCTCCTGCTGGTTTATCGTGCATAATCCCGCTTCTTCATCTTTTCTCAATAGCGGATATAGGGTCTGAATCCATATTGTTTTCTTGGCATTGGCAAAACTGTATCTCGCTACAAGGTGTTTACTCCCAGGATAACGCCTTGCTCGGTGACGGATGAAATAGCATACGAGAAATGTCTTACCAGACCTCGACCCCCCGAAAAACATATAAAACTTCTTTGCCATGTCCAAAAGAAGATCTTTTGCGATTTCCTGTTTTGGGTTGAACTCGACATCAAGCGGAACGACCTCGTGTTTTTTACCATTTCTCGCAGCCCTTTGGTAACTCAAATAGTATCGGCCTCCCGTTTTTACCTGTCACTTCAACGTGTTCTTTGAACATCCCCAGGAATGTCCCTATCTTCTCCAGGGCTCGTACCTTATCGTGCAGCTCCAGTTTAAACTTGATCCGTTCCTCAGTAACATCCTGACCTTTGGAAACGATGACCTTATCCATAACTACCGCTTTAACCACTCTGGTATTTACCTCTTTTGAGGGTTTTACCTTAACACCGGTCTCATCGTACTCAATCAATTCCCCTATGTCGGAGTATCCTATTGTTTCCAGCTCTCTCAGGTTCCGGAGAACCCCCTCCTGCTGCGTTTGGTCAATGATTTCATCTACCTGATTATTGATTTCTTCCCGAATATTAGCATTTCTTAGCAATTTTGAGGCATTTACCATTGCAGTAGATTTGTTAGCACACTTATAAGCCCTTATATATGCCTGAGTGCCGTTCATATCGACCAAATATTCGGTTACAAATAGCCGTTGTTTATCGGTCAGCTTGGATTTCGGTTTCTTCTTCGGTTTTTTCTTGTCTTTGTCGGCCATGGCCTATATCCTACCCTGCTTTCATCTCTTCGGGACCCTCCTGATCCGCCCCTTCCCCGGGATCTTCACTGGGAACATTGCCCGAATCTGGAGCAGTACCAGGGGCATCCTCAGTCTTATCCTTATCTTTATCTTTATCCTTATCCTTAATTTTATCTTTATCCTTCGCCTTATCCTTTCCCTTCCTGGACTTCGGCCCATCCTCAGTCCCCTCGCCCTCGTTCGGGATCAAATATGGATTCGGCACAGTTTCCATGTTTCCCCCCCGGAACACAACCACATCCTCGATATTCTGGTTCCCCATTATAGCCTCATGACCCCATAACCGGACCAACTGAACAAACCCCGGATTATATGGGGTCGGCTCATAAACGATATCAGGATTCAATTCCCTGTGCTTCTGCAGATATTCTGAAAATTTCATGTTATTCTCCTTCTTTGGTATAAACATTCAATCCCAGCTTGATCTCGGGATATTCTGGGACCCCCACATTGCCGCCAGTCGATGCTACAATTACCGTTTTCCCTGACTTGCTCTTACCATATCGCTTCTTCAGGTTTACCTTTACAGTCAAGACATCCCCTTCAACAGCCATTTCTATGTTTTGCATCTTGATGACCTCCTTGTTTTATATGGCGGGTTCCGACAGGGTTTCCACCTGCACCCCCAAGGATATCAATCGCCTCTTATGATTTCTCACCCACGCTTATGCGGCGATTTGCGGGTAACTTCTCCTTGTCGTTCTGCATTTTAAACTACGGCCCCCTTTGGCAACGGCAGGACTCGAACCTGCACGAGTTTACCTGGTTACATCAACTCCTCATCTATCGGCCAGACATGCCATCTTCGGATTTTTGAGTTTGGCGTCTACCATTCCGCCACGCTGCCACACGCCGGCTTTATGCCAGCTTTTCCCTCACTTCATCTTTTTTGCCTCCGTAATCAGTTTATTGATCTCGGCCAGGGAGGATTTCTCATTTGCGATCTCTCCCTGAATCCGGGCGATCTTCTGCAGCTTCTTGATTTTCAGTGCTACTAACTGCGAAAGTGTCTTTGGCTTCTGATCCATAATACTCTGCCCTCCTGTGTTTTATTTAATCCGGCTATGCCGGTATTTCTTCTTCTGACTGTATGTATATGTACTCCCTGAATAATAGAAACAGTGTTGCTGCTATCTGAGGGACAATCGCATTTCCGAGTCCTCTAAGTCTGTCCAACCTATGGGGTATCCCATGAGCCACTCGACCCACATCGGGTTCAACTGACCACCAATCACTTCCGTCAATGGCTGTCCCCGTTTCGATTCCAACCTGGCGCGTTCCAGTCTCTCTGGCGTCCCCGGTGATCGAAAGTCCCGGTTGCATGGAGTCGGCCACATTCTTATTGCTTGCGCTAAATTGAGTCCAAACCCGTTCCCGGTATGATGTTTCCCTTTCGCCATAGTCTCCGATTTTACCCTCTGCTGTGCGGATTTTATTTCTTCTTCCTTCCAGTTTTCCCGTGTGTATATCTGTGTTGGAGTAGGCCACAATCCAGATTCTTTCCCTCCTATGCGGCGCACCCACGTCGCTTGCCCGTATATCCTGCCATTCAGCATTATACCCGATTTCGGAAAGCGAACCAAGTACTCTGTCCATTCCTCGAAAAGTGAGAGCACCGACGTTTTCCATGATTGCGATTCGGGGTCGTAAATCCCTAATAAGTCGCCAATACTCAAACCAAAGACCGGACCTCGATCCAGTGATTCCCTCTCCCCTTCCTGCAATACTGATATCCTGGCAGGGAAAACCTCCTGTGATAATCCATTCCCCATCCGGCAAATCCTCCGTATCGATCTGCGTTATATCACCCAGTTGTATTGAGTTTGGAAATCTAAGCTTATACAACTTCTGACAATATGGCTCAATATCACTGCAATAATGTCCGTTAAATTTCATCCCTGCCCAATAAGCACCGAGAGCGAAACCCCCTATTCCATGAAACAAATCGAGATAATAGTATTTTTTTCTCAAACAGCCACCCCTGGGATTATATCTGATTCGACCTCATTGCCGAAAACGTCCCATCCGGGGACCTTCTCCCGGGCGAAAAGCTCAATCCTGGGAAGATCTCCGAAAAGCTCCACGATCTTATCCCGGACAATGGCCGGCTTCCGGCTATGGCTCTCAATGGGGCTCTCAATGATCTGCCCCACGTTTTTCACCAGCCTCGGGAGAGGCCGGCCCTTTGTTGCCAGGAGACACAATTCAGCATTGGCCCGGGTATAATACCCCATACCCATGAAAGGGGTGTTTTTCGTCTTATTCTTTTTCACCCAGACGAAAGCACATGTCTTGTATGTATATCCCCAGGCCCCAATAACCCAGAGAGCCGCTTCGAGCTTCGGGAAAGTCGCCCACATCAATAATACGCTGTCTTTGTCCGCAATAGATGCGATATCCAGACTTTCAATTCCCCGATCCGTCATTAGCGGGTATTTGTGGCACACCCCCCGAAGCGCCTTGTCATCATTCCAGTTTTTAAACTCCCAAGGGGGATCGGCGTAAATGATCTTGTATCTTTTCAATTTAGTATTCCCTCTATGTCATCGCTGTGCTGATAATAAGCCGTATTGCCATCCCGAAAGCGGAACATGTATTTATCCCCACGGTAAAAGAAAACTGGTGGGAATGAAGTCATAAACGCTAAAGTATCCTTGTATCGAAATCCTTTGATGAAAACCGCCTTCATCGCTTCAAAATTTTTGAGTACCGGTAGTAGAAATCCATTGCATTGCCCTTCATTAAAGTCACCCTATGCGATTTTTGGAAATCCTGGTCGAAAACCGGTATATAGCCGTTTTTACTGGCGACTTCCATCATCTCCATTCCCGTCATCGGGAGCACATTCGGATTATCCTGGGGCGAGACACCGGCTGCGAAAAGTGGGCCATAGACAGGAAAATTCCTGGCCTGATCATAGTTTTCTCGCTGTGCAGCGGTCATCTCCCGTTTTTTATCCGGGAAATAGACGAAATAGACTTCATGACACTCGATTTCCCGCCCGAACCATTTAAGCAGCTTCATCAGTAAACCCCACTTTGTATTTATGATGGTTGACCAGGAAATCGATCATCCCCCAGGCTTTATTTCCGAGCCTGGCCCCGGAAACATTGATCACATCCTCCGTGATCACACAACCCCGGCGCTTCAGATCTTCCAATACCACCTTAGTATCATACTTCCGCTTGCGCCCTGCGCTCATGGCTCTCTACCTCCCTTGATAGTATCCTAAAATGCAATCGCTGAATTTTAGTTTTCTTCGCCTTGTCTATACCCTTCCGGTCGAATATCATTCTCAACTGTTCCAGCATGATCTCGACATCGGCGATTTCCTCCTGGACTTTCGGGATAGCATCCACATCCCCCCGGAAATACTTTGAGAGAGCCGCTATCAGCTCCGCACATTCTTCCTGTGCCACCCCTAACTGTGTTGTCTCGCCGAATTCGTTGATCGCCCTCTTGTATATCTTCCCCTTTGCCATCATCTTCATTTCCTGCCTCCATCCAGTAGATGCAACATTCTCTTATCCTTCCGATCCGCTTTGATATTGAGATACTCCGCATCCCAGTTAACTCTCTCGAACAGGTGGTTGAGCTGCAGGGACACCTGATGGATCTGCCGGACCCCTTCCACCAGGGCATAAGAGATTTGATCTATTTTTGCCGCATCATCCCGGTATTCCCGGTATGCCTGTTTTTGGCTCTTGATAACATCATTCAGCTCATTGATCGTTTTAGTGAGCTTTCCAGTTTCCTCATCATGCACCTTTTTTAAGTTCTGAATTCTCTCTTCAGCCTTTCGGCGGACCCTCTTGACTATCTTCTGACCAAGCTTCTTTCTCAGCCTTTCATCCTGTTTTCGTTGCTTATCAAGCAATGTATCGTATCTATTCCGCTCCCGTTCTTTCTCCCTCTTAACCCATTGCTTAACACGTCCTCCGAATAGTTTGATTAACCACATTGGACCCTCTCACACGCTGAGATATTTTCTCTCAATGACCGGAAGAATGTAGATGTTCTCATTTTCATTCGTGATTTTCAGGATTTCTCCGGCCAGATCGATGTTTTGCGCCATTGCGATATACAGAATCAGTAATAATGCTTCTACAATATCCTCCCGGATTTGATCTTCCATTTCAGGCTTGGTTATCTTATCCAGCAATTCACACGACACCCTCACCAGCATCCCAGCGAGGTTTTTTTCACTATGAGTCTTTTCCCATGTCTTATGATCGATCACTTTGAGCAGTCGCTTCTTCAACTTTCCGAGAGACACTTTGTCGTCTAATTTTGGCGTTTGCATTTTTATCCCCTTGGAATTTCTCCCATGCTGAGTTACAATCAGTTTCAATCACATGGGTTCTACCGTCTGCTCCCTCATAACTGTCTTTTTTATACATCACCACCACCTTTCGATTTTTCCTTGGCTTATCTTCGCCTGGGCCGTTTTTGATCTTGGCATGATCCTCATGGCCCGGCAAAACTCATACTCATTCCAGGTTATCAGGCCCCTCCCCTGCCCGTTATGGGACGAATTGCAATCAGCACACGCATATTGGATATTACGCTTATCATTGATCCAATCTATGCCGTCGAAGGGGTTCCCCTTACCGTAAAGCCTGATGTTATCGTTTGTCTGGGAAAACCGGTGATGGCGCTGCGTAGCCCTCTTCTTCCTGCAGGATTCACACCACCGGACCATTTCTGACAAACTTCTTCTCGATGTGGCCAACTCCGATCTTTACTCCCTGATATTTGTATCTGCACTTTTCACAGATGATACTCCCAGTAGAGCCTTCGCTATCGGCTGATTCAACCTGGTAAACCATATAGGAAACACATTTATTGCAGCGGATATCTGTCTTATATGATTCCCCAGGCCGAGCCATTTATGCACCTATTACACTCTTCCGGTTATCCTCAATTTCGGTGATGTATTTCTTCCCGGTTATCCGGTAAAAAATCACCTTTATAACCCCCATGAGGACTATCCCCAGGATCACCACGGATACGAACCACACACCGAACAAAAACAATTCACCGATCATTTTCCACATATCCCCCCCCTTATGCGATGATATGAAAATTCAGACCTTTGATAGACTTTAACTCAGCGGCAAGATGATCTCGAATCCTCTTGATATACTCCAAAACACACTGGGTTCCCCCGGACTCGAATAACGCAAATTCAACTCCTGCACCGGTTTTTCTACATCTGAGGATACAAGGGATTTCCACCGGCTCGATTTCAGGAAAGGACCGATAAGGAGCCAATAAAATTGGGTTTGGCAATTCGATATTGACGAGCTTTGCGATTCCGGTCTTGGCCGTAACATTCTGCGTAAAACCATCATCTGAGGTTTCAACGGCTGATTCACTTCTTACCCCACCAGCAATGGTCAAAACCCCCTTCATCATATCAGTGAGCTGGAATTCCGATTGGAGATTGATAATGAACATCTCGGGATCGTAGAACTTCCCAAATTGATACTTAAATCCCGTATGGAAAGAGGTAATATACAGCTTTCTCTTCCCGTAGGGAGCTTCATATTCTCCATAGACAAAAACCTTATTGTAATCAGCCACATGGATGATATAATGCTCTGCATTATCATCTCTTATTTTCAGATAATCCACGATTCCCGACAGGGTATGAATCGGAAAATCATCGGTTCCGATGAACGGTGATTTTACTTCTGACATAGGCTTGTCGGAAAATAGCCGGCCATCGATTTCCTTGGTATTCGGCGCTGATAGGCCAGTAATATATTGCAGGGCTTCTTTTATCATCTTTCATCTCCTACCAGTGATATTTTTTTGCCTTCGCCTGGTTCATCTGATGAAAAAAGAGGCGGCTGGGTAATATCCTGCTCATAGGCCACTACCCGATGTTTGTCTTTCCCGACATACAGCATAGACCCAACAGGAAGAGGCTGCGCCAGTTTGGTTTTTACCTCAATGGCATAGAAAACCTTTCCCCGGTCGCTTTCATCCGGTTTCAATTTAACTTTTAAATTGATTTCCCTGACCGTTTTTACTTCCACATTTGGGTCAACGATGTTTTCAATCACCTGCTGCAGAGCATCGTTAAAACGCTCTACAGCGGCCCCGCCTCCCAACTTGTCCAGACTTACTTCTACAAAATCGTTCATCTCGCACCCCCTTATATTTCCACCACAAAGATTCTGTGAGTGATATACATGAGCTTCTTTTTAAGCTTGAAAATCTCATAAGCCGTCCCCTTCCGGCAGCCCTTGACATCCTCGGCGATCTGATTTCCCTTTTTATCTCGATAAATGAAATCTGCAATGTATACGGATTCCTTAAAGAGCGCCGTTTTCGGGATAATCTCATATCTTACCTGGCGCTGCAAATCACTGATCTCGCCAGCTTTTTGCATCATCTCCAATTCCCAGTATCTTTTCGCCTCTTTACGGGAATCAAAAATAATGCCGTTATACTCTGTTTTCTTGTTTTGGTATTTACTTATCCTTGCCTGTTGCATCATAACACACCCTCGGATCGCCTTTTTTATCCAGGACCGGGATACATAGATACTTATCCCGGTTCACCCAGTCGTAATATAGCGTACCAGATAGACACATCGGCTTTTTATACTTCAGCCTCGCTTTCTTCCGTTTCGCCTCTACCTGGGATATTGCCATGAGAATGATCAGGATTATTGTTATTGCTCTCAATCTTCTAACTCCAGCCTTCTGCTAATTTCTTTGATGATCTGATTCGTGACTTCGTTTTTTTGAATGTACTGATCAATCCGCCTTTCCAGACGATACAATTTGCGGTTTAGGACCGTTACCATTGCCATAAGAACGATGATTATCGATATCAATGCTATTCTGTTGACCGTTTTCATGAGGCCACCGATAACGGAAGCTGACTCGTATCCTCTTCAATCGCCTCCATGTATTCGACATACTGCCGGCGATCCATGGACAGCCCCCACTCTCCCAGATATTCAACGGAATCGTTAATAAACTGTATCATCTTTGTTTTTGAGAAATCCTTCAGGGAAGGGTCAAACCACTCATCGTCCTCGGTGATCTCCCCCCCCTTCATCCTGGCTATCGTTGCCAGCTCCTCTGAAGATCTTTTCTCAGACACGAACTGCCGTTTGAGATGCTTTTTCAACCACCCCTTATTTCGCTTCGTTTTTGGCATCCCAGAACACTCACAAAACCAATCGAGGAGAGGTCCATGGAAAAATCTGAGCTGTTTTAATGTTTTAGCGATATCGATCTGGAAAGTTGCTGTCCCGGCCAGACCATCATTGTTTTTCGCCAGGTCGAGAACCTGTGATTGCCAGTCCCTCCGGAAAAATTCAATCTTCCCGCCCTTTATCTGGAAATACAGCTCAACTTTCCTTGTTTCTTTCATCTCATTATGCCGTTTTCACTAATCCAAATCGATTTCCAAGATACTCAATCCCTGCTGGAGTTATTAGGGTTACTGGTTTATTCTGGATTTCATCTCCGACCTTGATCGGCTTGTCGATAACCTCAAAATACTTCATATAATCCTGATAGGGGATATTATCTGACATTAGAATTTTCGCATCTCTAAGCATTTGAAAAAAACGATTCCGTCCCATACCAAACATCTTTGCTACGACCCCTACTGATTGAGCATTTTTAGCAGATAGAAATGTTTCAAATGCCAAGACCTTCGGTTTCCATTCTTCAAGCTGCTTATGAGCTATTTTTAACGCCCTGGCAACAACCATTTCCGGCCTATTCCATGCCTCTTCGATTTTAATAAAAAACTGTCTTACAACTCGCCCTTTTTCATTGTTTTCGACCATACACAGCTCTTTTGCCATGTTCAAGGTTATCAAATATTCTCTTGCTGGACGGCCTCCAGTACTTTCGCTCAATTTTGAGCAAAAGTCAATTCCAACCCTAAACCCAAATTTCTCTATGCGCCTTACGATCCAATCCTTGAAATCTGTCTGCACATCCAATGCTCTATGCAGATCCCGGGCATCAACCATCTGAGTTTCATTTTCAGTATATTCGATTTTTATCACGTCGTTCATGATAATATCTTATGCTTTCCTCCTGCTGTCTCAAGGGGGTAGCGTTTTGCGACCCCCTTACAATGCTTCATCACTGCATCCTTGTGATTTACATATTTAAAAACCTTCCCGGCCAGGTCCCCGATGAGAGTATTCTGAGTTTTTATCTCATCGATCATTTCCTGGGCAACCTGGCGATCCCCGCAAATCTGCAGATGATCATAATCAATCGTTCCGTTTTCCTCATCCCGCCATCCCAGGAGGATCTCCGGGACATACCCTCCCCTATTGCCGGCCAGGGATGAAAACCGTTTTATGAAATCCTTGTGACACCATTCAGGTTCATCCATCCGGTAAAGCGTAAATCGGTCCCAACCTCCAAAGGATTTTATAACCTCCTGGACAACCAGATCGACACAGAGTAGAGAATAGGAATGACTGAGCCGACCCAGCTCAATCCAGGCCAGTTCCGCAGTATCCTCGGGGTTTTTACGGATGATTTTTTCAAGATGCGCTGGCAGGGGAAAGGGGTTATTGTGTGTTGGTATGTATTTTCTGGAAATTTCGGCATAAATCCGCTTCATTTCCTCCCCCTCGGGGAATTGCTTCAACCATAACCCAACCGCCTCAATTTGCGGGTCAAAAACCTTAATACCTTCCTCCGGATTATGCGGATTCGGGACCTCAATTTTCACAGGGACCTTGTAGAGCGCTGCCAGTTTAAAAAGACATTCTATCCCGGTCATGCAGGAGCCTTTTCGCTGAATATATTCTCTGCCATCGTGACAGCTTCTTCATCATAGGTGTCAAATACCTTATTCCGGTCGTATGCCCCCTTCCCCTTCCCGCTTGCCTCCTTTTTCATCTGAAGGCATAAACGATCATACTTTTCCCGAAACGAATTTGCAGACAAAATGTTTGATTGCCAGAACGAATGACGGACAACCCACTTACGAACAAAGTTTATCTCGTCTATTGGACGACCATTTAGCCGGTGAACTTTTTCGAAATCACTTGCCCATTTGCTTAGATTTGGACTTCGGTTTTTCCAGGAGGGTGGGTCTACATACTTCTTTAGGTCCTCATAAAAATCAACTGCCATATCATCAAACTGCTTTAGGTACACCATTCGTTCATGATCGACAATTTGATTTTCATTTACTGTCTGCGAATTATCTATTTCCTTTGCCGACTCATTTTCTATCCGGATTTTATACCCGAGCCCCTTGATAGCGATTATCAGATGCTCATAATCATCAACATGGGTTTGTGTTATACCGTCAAACACCCAATCAACCATTTCCCTGGGAGCCTCTTTGATGTTCTCAATTATGCTCTTTACAACATTGGGGCTCATTTTTTGATGCCAGATGAAGTTCTTTAACGCCAGCCAGCACCCATTATATTTCATCTTCCCACTTTCCTCAAATCTCGCCATGATCTTCATGATCATATCACCATCGATGCCGGTATCCGCCGCAAATACTTTCAGTGGAATACGATATATACCTGAAAGATTTGAATCCGGACAGCTAAGAGCATAGAGAAAGATAAGCTTTTCAAGGGGGTCCAAATCGATTACATACTCATCTCGCCAGAAAACCGTATTTATCATCCTTTGTTTCGCCATGGATGACCTCACGCTACATCAGGATCTTTGGGAATCTCAATCTTTGCACCCATGACCCTGATACCTCTGGTCTTATTTCTCAGGATTTCTAAAAACCCTTTTCGCTCCAAGGCACAACACGCATCCCAGACAACTTTTTTATCTCGGCCAACAGCATCAGCTATTTCTCGATATGTTGGTGTTGATTGGTTTTCGAGGAGATAAGAGTATATATATTTAAGAACGATCTTTTGAATATCTGAAAGACTATTGACTGACTCATTGCCATTTCTCTTTTGCAGTTTCATAGCTCCCTCATTTGTTGATCACCAGAATACTCTGGAATTATTTTTCTTCAATCATAAAAAAAGTAACGTGCGTTGGCCACAAATGTTACCCTTTTTGATTCAATCAGAACAGAATATCATCATCGGAAAATGGATTGTCCGGAATATCATCATGCGATGGTGATGGTTGATGCTTCCCGTTTTGATGGCCTCCGGATGACTGGCTGTTGGAGTTTGAATTTCTTGATGATAAAAACTGAAAGTTCTCTAATACTACCTCAACCGTCTGCCGCTTGTTACCGTTCGAATCCTCCCAGCTCCTCTGCTGCAGCCGACCTTCAAGGGCGATAGGATGCCCCTTCTTAACATACTCGCAGATTGTTTCGCCAAGTTTACCCCAGGCAATGCAGTTAAAAAATGATACTGATTCTTTTTTCCCCTCGCCCGTTGAATAGGTTTTATTATTTGCTATCGTGAACGATGCTACCGATGTTCCCCCTTGAGTGTATCTCAATTCCGGGTCCTTTGTCAGTCTACCGATTAGTATTACTCGATTCATGTCAGACATTATTTATATCCCCCATTTCAAGTTTTTGCGGATGATTTCCAGACACTCCCTCGTTGCGGTGATATCCGAGAGTGCGTCATGCGCTTTGATTTCGACTCCCAGATATTTGCAGATGGTTTCAAGCTTTACGTTTTCGACATCGAGAAACCCCATCATCATCATGGCCCGGGTGACAGGAACCAAATCCAGACGCTTTTTGAAATTGAGAAAAGATCCCAGGTAGTTATCTCCAACCCGGTAAAAAAAGTTCACCAGCATATCCAAATCAAATCCGATGTTCTGGCCGGCAACAATGAATTTATCATCACGATTGAATTTATCAATATACTGGCCCCAGGTTTTCGTCAACTGATGATGTGCCTGTTTGTAGTGAGGGAAGGATTTCATCTGCTCGACAGATATTCCGTGAATTTCACAGGCTTGGGGATCTATCTCTCCTTCTTCCCACGGCTGGCAGTTTAAATTGATGATCTCTTTCACATTCCCGGCAATTTGGATGATGGAATGGACAACCGGGTCGGTCCCGGTTGTCTCAGTATCGAAATAAAAAACCTTCCTCATTTCTTTTCGCCCCCTTCTGGTTCAATATTGGCCGTTGCACCCTCGAACAATCCGGAGGCATCAACATTTTTAGGCTCTGTCCTGGCTGCGAAAAGATCATCAATCTTGATCTCCCCGTCTGCCACGGCCCGGGCATATCCCCGGAGTATTTGCACATCTCCCCCGTCCAGATCTTCAAGCTTGCGACCCATTTTAGCCTCGATTTTAGCCTGAGTGACCCCCTTGTCTTTGAAAAACTTCAACGCCTTAAACTTCGCATCATTGAGATTGCCCTCGATTTCCGCCAGCTCCGCTTTTTTTGCCGTTTCAATCAGGGCGTCCGCCAACCATTTATTCGACTCCAGAATGATGTTTCTCTTCGCCTTGCTCTGCCCGATCTGGAAGGCAATGTCGAGCTTTCGCTCGTCATCATATCGACCTTCCACCTGGCCCTTGCGCTGTCTGAAAAGACGGGTATTCGTGCTCCCCGTTTCGAGATCGATATAATACGCTTTGAAGATCCAGTGTGTTGCATCCTCAAAAACTACATCACATTCAACGATGTTATTCCCGAGCATGGCGGCCACTACATTGGCAAGAGCGATACTCCCCCCCTCGACCGTCTTACTCCCTTCCTTGGTCTTGATATCCCAGGAATAGTACATACTGGCCGGTGAACGCCGGACCACGATTTCAGCCTGATTGATACAATGACCGATATCCCGGGGCTTCTGGACTCGTACTGCCGTCATGTATTTGACATCATTCTTGATCAGGGTTTTCCCCTGCTCTACCAGGGCCATGGCCCCAGCACCGTTTTCTACACCACCATTTCCGCTGTTCATTGCTATCCTCCGATTACTTTTTTATTCTTGGAAATGTACTTGCACGACTCGTAATACCCGCAATACCGGGCATCACAGCCCCAGAAACCTTCCGGAGCCGGGAGAAATACCCCTTTTGTGATCCCGTTCAGGGCAGTAATTAAAATTTGCAACCCAGCATTGAAATCCTCCATATCTCGATATGATTTTGCGATCTGATACTCCGGCTTTTTTTTATCCACCAGGACATCAAACAGCACCGAGGCCGGCAGCTCCCCCTTG